>NZ_BBOC01000011.1:0-84306 GCF_001485335.1 Type-D symbiont of Plautia stali
CAACATTCATTACAACCCTTGCCCTGCCTTAATGGTCGCGGCGACATTGCGCGCCGTGAGCCGCACATTCTGTGCCGCATTGGCCAGCGCATCTTCCAGTGAGCCAATACTGAACAGCACGCTGAACACCGCATCCAGCCCGTGCTGATGCACCACGCCGACGTCCGCCGTCAAGCTGCCCGCAATGCCAATCACCGGCTTATTGAATTGTTTGGCGACCTTTGCCACGCCAATCGGCACTTTGCCGTTAATCGTCTGGCTATCAATCCGTCCTTCGCCAGTGATCACCAAATCTGCATCTTTCACCTGCTCGGCTAACCCCAACGCTTCGGTGACAATTTCAATGCCTCGGCGCAACTCAGCCTGGCAAAATGCATGCAGCGCCGCACCCATGCCACCGGCGGCACCACCACCAGCAATGTGCAGCACATCAATATCCAGATCGCGATGAATAATGCCCGCGTAATGTTCCAGCGCCTGATCCAACTGCTTCACCAGTTCCGGCGTGGCGCCCTTTTGCGGGCCGAAAATCGCCGAAGCGCCATCTTCACCGGTTAAGGGGTTGGTCACATCGCAGGCGACTTCAATGCGACACTGCTGCAGGCGGGCATCCAGCTGATCGATCTCAATCCGTGCCAGCTGCGGTAATGCTCCACCGCCGAAAGCAATCTCATTGCCCTGCTTATCCAGCAAGCGCGCGCCGAGCGCCTGCATCATGCCGGATCCGCCATCGTTGGTGGCGCTGCCACCAATGCCGATGATGATATGGTCCACGCCACGGTCGAGTGCGTTTTTAATCAACTCGCCGGTACCGAAAGAGTTGGTCATCAGCGGATCGCGCTGTGCGGGCGGCACCAACTCCAATCCACTCGCGGCAGCCATTTCGATAAATGCCGTGCGTGCATCGCCGGATAAGCCATAAAAGGCCTCCACTGGCGCGCCCAACGGTCCAGTCACATTCAACCTGACAAGGCTACCTTGTGTGGCGGCCACCATCGCTTCTACCGTGCCTTCCCCCCCGTCGGCGACCGGTATTTTTACGTATTCGGCTTCGGGAAAGATTTCGCTAAATCCCGCTTCTATTGCCGAAGCCACTTCCAGGGCAGACAAACTCTCTTTATATGAATCCGGTGCGATGACAATTTTCATAGGCAATCCGAGCGCGGTGAAAGACGGTTTTCCGTCCGGCTAATGCAGTAAGCGGTCCGGCATCCTCAGACACCGGACGTGCAAACTACCGGGTGATCTCTACCTGAGCTAATTTTTCATAATAGCAAGCCAGGGCGCTATGGTCGGAAGTGCCTTTGCCATCGACCTTCAGCGCCTGCATCATCTCCATGACCGCGGCGGTCAATGGCAGATGGGCACCAATGCCATGTGAAGTATCCAGTGCATTGGCTAAGTCTTTGATATGCAGGTCGATGCGGAAACCAGGCTTGAAGTTACGATCCAGCACCATTGGCGCTTTGGCGTCCAGCACCGTGCTGCCCGCCAGTCCGCCGCGAATGGCCTGATAAACCAGTTCAGGATTCACGCCCGCTTTGGTCGCCAGCGACAAGGCTTCTGACATGGCAGCGATGTTCAGCGCCACAATTACCTGGTTTGCCAGCTTAGTGACGTTGCCTGCACCGATATCTCCGGTATGCACCACCGAACCCGCCATCGCTTTCATGATGTCGTAGCACTGGTCAAACACCGCTTTATCGCCACCGACCATCACTGACAAGGTGCCTTCAATCGCTTTAGGCTCGCCACCGCTCACCGGCGCATCAAGCATCTTGATGCCTTTTTCTGCCAACGCATCGTGCACTTCGCGGCTGGCTAATGGCGCGATGGAACTCATATCGATGACGATCAGCCCCGGTTTGGCCCCTTCGATAATGCCATTGGTGCCCAGGCAGACTTCTTTAACCTGTGGTGAATTGGGCACCATGGTGATCACCACATCCACCTGTTCGGCCACTTCTTTTGGCGTTTTCGCCACGGTTGCACCCAGCTCCACCAGTTCGGCTTCATTGCTGACATTGTGGTCACGTACTACCAGTGAATAACCAGCTTTCACCAGGTTTTTACTCATCGGTTTGCCCATAATACCGAGGCCGATAAATCCAATTTTCATTGCCTTTCCCCTATGTCAGTTATTTCTTAAATTTGTCGCACAACGCCTGCGTGGCGTTACGGAACACACCCAAATCGCTGCCCACCGCAACAAAAGTGGCACCCCACTCCAGATAACGGCGCGCGTCCGCTTCCACCGGGGCAAGAATGCCGCTCGGTTTGCCCGCGGCTTTGGCACGCTCAAAGATGTGCTTAATCACTTTCAATACTTCAGGATGCGCAGGCTGGCCGAGATAGCCGAGCGCGGCAGACAAGTCACCCGGACCGACAAAAATGCCATCCACGCCTTCAACTGCGGCAATCGCATCGATGTTGTCGACTGCCTGCTGCGTTTCGATCTGCACCAGCACCGTGATGTTGTCATTGATGGTAGCGTTGTATTCCGGCAGCGTGCCGTACATATTGCTACGATGCGAAACGGATACGCCGCGGATCCCCACCGGCGGATAGCGTGTAGATGCCACGGCGCGAATCGCCTCTTCCTCGGTTTCCACAAACGGCACCAGGAAGTTGTAGAAACCGATATCCAGCAAACGCTTAATAATGATCGGTTCATTGCATGGCGGACGCACCACCGGCGCACTGTGGCTGCCTTTCAACGCCATCAACTGCGGAATGAAAGTGGTAATGTCGTTTGGCGCATGTTCACCATCCAGTACCAGCCAGTCAAAGCCCGCCAGTCCCAATACTTCAGTTGAAATCGGGCTGGCAAGTGCACACCAGCTACCAATCAGAGTTTCCCCTGCCAGTAAACGGCGACGAAAATGGTTCGGCCAGGCATTGCTCATTGTCGTTACTCCTGTCGGTTACAGCAGGCACCCGCACGGGGTGCCGGAATCGTTAGCGCACCAGGCACGGACGTTTGTTATCAAAGGTCCAGTTCGGTACGAGGAACTGCATAGCCTGCGCATCATCGCGCGCACCTAAACCGTGTTTCTGATACAGCGCGTTGGCTTGCATCACCTGATCCATATCCAGCTCCACGCCCAGCCCCGGTTTTTGTGGGACCTGCACCATGCCGCCTTTGATCTGGAACGGCTCTTTGGTCAGACGCTGATTGCCTTCCTGCCAGATCCAGTGGGTATCGATGGCGGTGATGGCGCCCGGTGCGGCAGCGGCAACATGGGTGAACATCGCCAGTGAAATGTCGAAGTGGTTGTTAGAGTGTGAACCCCAGGTCAGGCCAAAGTCGTGACACATCTGCGCCACCCGCACCGAACCTTGCATGGTCCAGAAGTGAGGATCGGCCAGCGGGATGTCCACGGATTGCAGTGACAGCGTGTGGCCCATTTGACGCCAGTCGGTGGCGATCATGTTTGTCGCCGTCGGCAGGCCGGTAGCACGACGGAATTCCGCCATCACTTCACGACCGGAATAGCCCTGCTCTGCACCACAAGGATCTTCCGCATACGCCAGCACACCTTTCAGTTGCTTACCGAGCAGAATTGCCTCATTCAAAGACCATGCGCCGTTGGGATCGAGTGTCACTCGCGCCTGCGGGAAACGCTTCGCCAGCGCCGTGACCGCTTCCGCTTCTTCACCGCCGCGCAGCACACCGCCTTTGAGTTTGAAGTCGTTGAAACCGTATTTCTCATACGCCGCTTCCGCCAGACGCACCACGGTTTCCGGCGTCAGTGCTTCTTCATGGCGCAGGCGATACCAGTCGCATTTATCATTTTCCTGGCTCTGATACGCCAGCGAGGTTTTCTTCCGATCGCCAACGTAGAACAGGTAACCGAGCATTTCGACGCGGTCACGCTGCTGACCATCACCGAGCAGTGACGCCACATTGACACCAAGATGCTGGCCGAGCAGATCCAGCAACGCCGCTTCGATGCCGGTGACCACATGAATGGTGGTACGCAGGTCAAAAGTCTGGTTGCCGCGTCCGGCAGAGTCGCGATCGGCAAAGGTACTGCGCACCAGATTGAGGATATTTTTATATTCACCGACGGTTTTCTGCACCACCAGCGCCGCCGCGTCTTCCAGCGTCTGACGAATCTTCTCGCCGCCAGGAATTTCACCCACGCCGGTGTGGCCGGCGTTATCTTTGATGATGACGATGTTGCGGGTGAAGAACGGCGAATGGGCGCCACTCAGGTTGAGCAACATACTGTCGTGACCGGCCACTGGAATGACCTGCAACGAGGTAATTTTCGGGGTCTGACTCATTTCCTGCTCCTTATGCATGACTGCGACCGAAGGCCGGGCGCTTGCGGTCGAATGACCAACCGGGAACCAGATACTGCATTGCCGTGGCGTCATTACGTGCGCCCGCCGGCAGGGATTTGTAGAGGGCATTGGCTTGGTGGATGCGGTCCCAATCCAGCTCAACACCCAGCCCTGGTTTGTCCGGCACGGCAATTTTGCCGTTGCGGATTTGCAGTGGCTCTTTGGTCAGGCGCTGATCGCCCTCCTGCCAAATCCAGTGGGTATCAATCGCCGTGGGTTTACCCGGTGCAGCAGCGCCAACGTGGGTAAACATTGCCAGAGAAATGTCGAAGTGGTTGTTAGAGTGGCAACCCCAGGTCAGGCCCCAGTCGTCACACAGCTGCGCGACTCGCACCGCGCCACTTAGCGTCCAGAAATGTGGATCCGCCAGTGGGATATCCACGGAGTTGAGCATCACCGCATGATTCATCTCACGCCAGTTGGTGGCGATCATATTGGTGGCGACCGGCAACCCGGTGGCGCGACGGAATTCGGCCATCACTTCACGCCCGGAATAACCTTGTTCAGCACCGCACGGATCTTCGGCGTAAGTCAGCACATCACCCATGCCTTTGCACAAGCGAATCGCTTCATCGAGTGTCCAGGCTCCGTTGGGATCGACTGTGATACGAGCATCCGGGAAGCGCTTCTTCAGCGCGGCCGCCGATTCAATTTCCTGCTCGCCCGGCAATACACCGCCCTTGAGTTTGAAATCTTTGAAGCCGTATTTGTCCTGTGCCGCTTCTGCCAGACGAACCACCGCCTCCGGTGTCAACGCTTCCTGATGACGCAGGTGATACCAGTCGTGACTGGCGCCTTCGCCGGTCAGATACGGCAAATCGGTTTTGCGACGATCGCCAAGGTAAAACAGATAGCCCAGCACCGTGACTTCATCGCGCTGTTGACCGGGGCCAAGCAATTCTGCCACCGGCACGCCAAGACACTGCCCCAACAGGTCGAGCAGTGCTGCTTCCAGCGCAGCCACGGCATTAACGCGCAGTTCAAACGTCCAGGCACCTTTGCCAAAGGTGTCGAAATCCGCAGACTGGTTGCCTTTGTGCACCTGCTGTACCAGGCGATTCATGCGAGCCACCTGCTGGCCTTTAACCTGTGGAATCGCTTCGACCAGCGTTTGATAGATGGTCTCACCACCTGGCGCTTCACCCACACCGGTATGGCCAGCGCTATCGGTTAACACCACGATATTGCGGGTAAAACAGGCGCTGTGTGCGCCGCCAATGTTCAGCAGCATGCTGTCGTAACCGGCAACCGGGATCACCTGCATATCGGTGATCACCGGGGTACTTTGCGTGTTCATACTCAGTCCTTATGCCCGATGTTTGAGTTCGATGCGTTTGATATCGCCCGTAATGAACAGGAAGCTAAACGCAGCAACAAAGGCGTGAATGCCGACGTAAATCAGCGCACCCTCGAAAGAACCGGATGCCGCGATGATGTAGCCAATGGCAATCGGCGTGACGATGCCGGAGAAGTTGCCAAACATGTTGAACAAACCGCCGCTTAACCCGCTGATCTCTTTCGGTGCGGTATCCGCCATCACCGCCCAGCCCAACGCACCAATGCCTTTACCGAAGAAGGCCAGCGCCATAAACAGCACCACGACCCACTCTGTTTCGGTGTAGTTACACATCACCATGCTGATAGAGAGCAGCATGCCAACCACAATCGGGGTTTTACGCGCAATATTCAGTGAACCGGTTTTACGCATCAGGTAGTCGGAAATCACACCGCCCAACACCCCGCCCAGGAAGCCACAGATAGCCGGAATCGAGGCGATCATGCCTGCTTTCAGGATTGACATGCCGCGTGCCTGCACCAGATACACCGGGAACCAGGTGATAAAAAAGTAGGTCAGTGCGTTAACGCAATACTGGCCGAGATAGATGCCCCACATCATGCGGGTCGAGAGCAGCTGTTTGATTTGATACCATTTTTCATCCCAGCTCACTTTGCGCTCTGATTTTTTGGCATCCATATTGATCAGTGCGCCGCCTTGCTCCATGTACTCCAACTCGGCTTTGTTCACACCAGGGTGGTTATTCGGATCATGCATAAACTTCAGCCAGACGAAGCTGAGGATGATGCCCAGTCCGCCCATGAACCAGAACACATGCGCCCAACCCACTTCCGCCACCAGCCAGCCCATGATTGGGGCGAAAATCACCGTGGCGAAATACTGTGCCGAGTTGAATATCGCCACGGCAGTGCCGCGCTCTTGTGCCGGGAACCAGGCTGCCACAATGCGGCTGTTGCCGGGGAACGAAGGTGCCTCCGCCAGGCCAACCAGGAAGCGCAACAGGAACAGTGAAATGACGATGCCAAAGCCACTGAACAGGTCAACGAAACCTTGCAGCAAAGTAAACAGCGACCACAGGAAAATGCTCCAGAAGTAGACGCGTTTTGAACCAAAGCGGTCGAGCAGCCAGCCGCCAGGAATTTGCCCAATCACGTAAGCCCATGAGAAGGCGGAGAAGATATATCCGAGACCGACCGAGTCGAGGCCGATATCTTTAGACATGGCAGAACCGGCAATCGAGATGGTTGCGCGGTCACCGTAGTTGAACGACGTGACGATAAATAACATCACCACAATCCAGTAACGGGCATTGGTGCGTTTTTGCACGGCTTCCGCTGTCTGGCTGAAACTATTCATGCTGCACTCCTGAAATATAGCGAACGCTACATTCACTCTGACTGCATACACATCGCGTTGGGTATCAGAATGATGTCGGGTTAAACACGGCGATTGTTGTTGTGGCAAAACGATGATGCGTCGTGACAAATAACCAAACGTTTGAAGAACGAGAATCAGTATAGGAACAGCATGGAGGCGAAACACTGGAAGGACGCCCTACAATGCAGGTCAATTAGCAAAGAATTTATGGCATCTGCACATAACGCTGCGGCATGGCTCACGGAACCACATCACGCATGGTCAAATTGATTAAAAAGCAGACTATGGGTGCGCACTTTGTGAGTCTCTTCACTTGCGTTTGGCAAAACGTCCCAAACTCAGCCAATAAAAGTGCGTAATGCCAGTCAGTTGCACAATGCGCCGCCCAATACCCCTGCATATACTGAGGCTGGCAAAAAATGATGTCGTGATGAAAGCATTTACACCGCGCTGCCATGTACAGTGCGACGAACTGGAAGGTGAGCAATGAACCGACCGCTTACAGAAAAACCGCTTTATATAAAAGTACATGACGCCGATAACGTGGCGATCGTGGTTAATAATCAGGGTCTACCTGCTGGCACGCGCTTTGACGATGGCCTGCAGCTCACAGAGCATGTCCCGCAAGGGCATAAAGTGGCGCTGGTTGATATCCCTGAAAACGGTGCGATTCTGCGCTATGGCGAAGTGATTGGCACCGCCCTGCGCCCCATCGCCCAAGGCAGCTGGATTGAAGAATCTCTGGTGGCGTTACCCGAAGCGCCACCGCTTAACAGCCTGCCATTGGCCAACAATGTGCCTCCGGCACTGCCCCCGCTGGAAGGCTACACTTTTGAAGGCTATCGCAACGCTGATGGCAGTGTCGGCACCCGCAATCTGTTAGGCATCACCACCAGCGTGCACTGCGTCGCTGGGGTTGTGGATTACGTTGTGCAGATGATTGAACGCGATTTACTGCCGCGCTATCCCAACGTTGATGGCGTTGTCGCCTTAAATCATCTCTATGGTTGTGGTGTGGCGATCAACGCCCCTGCGGCTGTGGTGCCGATCCGCACCATTCATAACCTTGCGCTCAATCCTAATTTCGGTGGCGAAGTGATGATCGTCAGCCTCGGTTGCGAGAAGCTGCAACCCGAGCGATTGCTCACCGGCACACCCGACGTGCAGGCAATTTCGCTGGATGACCATGACATTGTGCGTTTGCAAGACGAACGGCATGTCGGCTTCGGCGCGATGGTGGATGAAATTCTACAGGTGGCCGAGCGCCATTTGAAAAAGCTGAACCAGCGCCAGCGTGAAACCTGCCCGGCGTCAGCGTTAGTGATCGGCACTCAGTGCGGTGGCAGTGACGCCTTCTCAGGTGTGACTGCCAATCCCGCCGTGGGTTTCGCCTCGGATTTGCTGGTGCGCTGTGGGGCAACGGTGATGTTTTCCGAGGTTACCGAAGTGCGTGATGCCATTCATCTGCTGACACCCCGAGTAGTAGATGAAAGCGTGGGCAAACGCCTGCTGGAAGAGATGGCGTGGTATGACGACTACCTCAGCCAGGGGCAGACTGATCGCAGCGCTAACCCTTCACCGGGCAATAAAAAAGGCGGCCTGGCTAACGTGGTGGAAAAAGCGCTGGGTTCGATTGCCAAGTCAGGTCGCAGCCCGATTGTGGAAGTGCTGTCACCCGGTCAGCGTCCGACCCAACGTGGCTTGATCTATGCCGCCACGCCAGCCAGTGACTTTGTATGCGGCACCCAACAGATGGCATCCGGTATCACCTTGCAGGTGTTTACCACAGGTCGCGGCACGCCCTATGGTTTAGCCGCTATTCCGGTGATCAAGATGGCCACGCGTAACGCGCTGGCTGAGCGTTGGCATGATTTGATGGATATTAATGCTGGCACCATAGCGACCGGTGAAGAGAGTATTGAACAGGTCGGCTGGCGGTTGTTTGAGTTGATTCTGGAGATCGCCAGCGGCCGTAAGCAGACATGGTCCGATCGCTGGGGGATTCGTAATCAGCTGGCGGTGTTTAATCCGGCGCCGGTGACGTGATAGTGACGACCGCCATAAACGTGGCCCTACAAATGTAGGGTCACCATTTATGGCGACTTCAATTACAACAACTTACCCCAGCTCGCCACCCAAGGTGTGGTCACCGATTCTGGCTCTGGATCTTCTGTTGCATCCACCAGCAGCACTTCGCCAATACGTTGCGCGCTCTGCTCTTGCAAGGTGGCATCGAAGGTTTTACCCGCGCCGCAGAAATTGTCATAGCTGCTGTCACCCAGCGCGATCACGCCATAGCGCAGCTCTGGCTGATAGCCCAACTCATCGCGAACTTTCACATATAAACGCGCGATATTGTCGGGGAAATCCCCCTGACCGGTGGTTGAGGTCACGATGAGAATCACGTCTTTGCTGTAAGCCTGCCAGTCGGCCAGCGTTGCATCTTCAAACACCTTCACTTCATGGCCTTGCTCTTCCAGCACCGGCTGAGACTCTTCAGCCACCAGCAGCGCGTTGCCGTAAACCGTACCTGTAAAAATGCCAATCTTTGCCATCTTGCCGCTCCTTTATTCTGTTGGCTTATCCTGGACTGCCTCGTCGGCAAACTCAACCCTGGGAACCTCAGGGATCTGATCCTGCCAGCCAAAGTGTTGCAGCATTTGCTGCCAGACGCGATCCAGGCCGGCACGGATCACCAGCGGTTCACCGGTAACCGGATGAGTAAGGCTGAGGCTGCTGGCGTGCAACATCAAACGATTCATCCCAAAATGCTCTGCCGCACCGCGATTTTGACGCAGATCGCCGTGAGCACTGTCGCCAATAATGGGATGGCGCAGATGCACCATATGGCGACGCAGCTGATGTTTACGACCGGTATGCGGAGACATCTCTACCAGAGTGTAGCGGGCGCTGTTGTAGCGGCTAATGGCGACGGGCATCTCCACCTGCGCCAATGAGCGATACTCCGTCACGGCATCCTGTGCAGTGCGCTCTTGGTTAGCAAACTTATCGGCTATCTTATCCAGCTCTTCCATCAGCGGATAATCGAGTGTCGCGCTGCCGTCGAGCCAGCCGCGCAGCACCGCGTGATAGGTTTTCTGCATTTGATGCTGCTCGAACTGCTGTGACAACAGATGGGCCACTTCGCTGGACAAGGCCATCAACAACACACCTGAGGTCGGGCGATCGAGACGATGAACGGTGAAAACGTGCTGACCAATTTGATCGCGTACCGTTTGCATCACCACCACTTTTTCGTCGCGATCCAGCCAACTGCGGTGCACCAGCCAACCGGACGGTTTATTGACGGCAACCAGCCATTCATCTTGGTAGAGGATTTCCAGCATCAGGCAGTCGGGTCCTGAAACAGTGCGTCAAACTGGCCCAGTGCCAGTAGCAGCGCAGCGTGACCTGGCGTGCTGTCTGCCAGTGAAACTTCATAATAAGGCGTGACGGCGAAATTTTGTGGCAGCGGTGCACCCGCTTCAATCAAGGCGTGAAAACGAGGGATAAGCACCCACTGCAGCCATTCCAGCGGCTCAAGTGTATCGAGACAAAAAGGCTCGCTGCTGGCGAAGGCTTCCGCTTCAGGGGGCTGGGTCTGCCAGTGGTCATGTTCGCGCATCACCGCTTCGACCTGCTGCAGCCGTTGAATAATCATTTGCGACGACATACGCCACCTCCAGAGAAAATTGGGCGGCAAGCATATCACTAGTCAGTCAATGCGCAAAAAAGCCATAAAAAAAGGGAGCACTGTGATTACAGTGCTCCCGGTTTCGTTTGCAGCATTCCCGCCACCGCTGTGCTCCCTGCTCATCCATGACAACTGTTCCTGCGCTTTCCATTGCCTGTCATCATGACATTTGTCCTTAGCATCCTGGCCCACCACATCCAACGTGGCTCTCATTCTCCATCCTGGAGGTGTCCTTAACTCAATCCTGAGTGTCCTGCTTCATCCTGAAGCCTTCCGTGTGTCGTAAGCTCCGTTACGTTCCTGCCGCCTGGCTGACATTCTCCTGAACGTCTCTTCATCCCTGGCTTCCTGCCAGTGGTGACTATTCTGTCAGAAACCATCGCAATAACAAGCTAGTAAGAGGCGTTAATAGATTGAGTCAGATTATCTCTTTAGGAGAAACGCTATAAGCTCATGATTCACAATATTTTTACATCGAAGCCTTCCAGAAGGCTGCAAAATGATCTAGCGATCTCTCACACACGATGTGAGAGATCTCTTACAAAACAGATATCTTAACTCTGCCAATCAAGCAGTAAGCGGTTGTAAAGCATTAAGAAATATCTGAACATCCGCCGCCAGAACCTGACGATTTTTACTACCAGGCTGCTCCAGAATAACTTCGCCGGTTAAGTTGCAGACGGCAATCACATCCTGTTCTGATTCAGTTGTGGCAATAAACAATGTTGGACTCTGTTTCAGGCGGCGCTTCATCACCAAATGCCCAATCAGGTTTTCCTGCAAGCGGGTAAAGTCTGATTCACTCCACACCTGTAATAGCGTAATTGGCTGCTGCTCAAAGCTGGCCGTCATATCACCGGCAAATTGGGACGTGTAGAAGGCAGTGATCTCTGGTTGCAACTGAATGTCCAGCGCGCGCTCAACCGCTTCCAGCGTCGCGGGCAGCGTAAAGGGTTGTGGCTGCCATAACACACAATCTTCCAGCGTGCTCACAATGCAGGGGGAAGGCACACCTAACAGATCGGCACTAGCAGGCAGATGCCCAGATTGTTGTTGCCAGAGCTGAACATAACGGGCGGTAAATTCACGCAGGGCGTCTGCGGTTTGCTGCATCATTCATCTTCTCGCTTATGATCGGTTACACTTAGCCACTTTGATGGAATCTAGTGGTAACCGATATGTCTTCTGAAAACCGCGATCAGGCATTAAGCGGCCTGACCTTAGGTAAGCCTACGGCTTATGTTGATCGCTACGATAACACGCTGTTGCAATCCGTGCCGCGCAGCCTGAATCGTGAACCGCTTGGGCTTTACCCGGATAATTTGCCATTCCAGGGTGCCGATATCTGGACACTGTACGAACTCTCATGGCTGAACAGCAAAGGCGTGCCGCAGGTCGCTGTGGGCGAAGTCGTACTCCGCGCCGATAGCGAAAACCTGATCGAGTCCAAGAGCTTCAAGCTTTATCTTAACAGTTTTAACCAAACGGTTTTCGCCGACTGGGGTGAAGTGCGCCAAACGCTGGAACGCGACTTACGCGCCTGCGCCAACGGTGAAGTCGGCGTCGCGCTTTTCCGTCTGAGTGAAGTCGAAGGCCAGCCGATTGGCCATTTCAACGGCGAAGTGATTGACGAGCAGGATATCGAAATCCATGACTATGCGTTCAATGCCGACTATTTAGCGCGGGCAGCGGGAAGCGAAGTGGTTGAAGAAACGCTGGTGAGCCATTTGCTGAAATCGAACTGCCTGATTACACATCAGCCCGATTGGGGGTCAGTGATGATTCGCTACAAAGGCCCACGCATTGATCGTGAAGCTCTGCTGCGCTATTTGATCTCATTCCGTCAACACAATGAATTCCATGAGCAGTGCGTTGAGCGCATTTTCAACGACATTCAGCGCTTTTGCCAGCCAGAATGCCTCACTGTTTACGCACGTTACACGCGTCGCGGTGGGTTGGATATCAATCCCTGGCGTAGCAATGTGCCCTTCTCTCCCACTTTCTCCCGCTTGGTTCGCCAGTAACAGATTGCGAGGCACCTCGCAGGCCGCTGCACGGATGCGCGGATCCACTTGAGCATTCACCGCGGACAACGTTACTCTGTCAAAGGCGCGAGGAGTCAAACCTGCGTTCCAAAGGATTTTCGTCACTGCGTTCAGTCAGTTAAGCGCAGCGTCATCAGTCACGCCTTTGCGTGTAAAGGAGTTCTCTTGATTACACATATTAGCCCTCTTGGCTCGATGGATCTGCTCTCCCAGTTGGAAGTCGACATGCTGAAGCAAACCGCCAGCAGCGACCTTTACCAACTGTTTCGTAACTGCTCGCTGGCGGTGCTGAATTCCGGCAGCCAGACCGACAGTAGTCAGGAACTGCTTTCCCGCTTTGAAAACTTTGATATCAATGTGTTACGCCGTGAGCGTGGGGTAAAACTTGAGCTGATTAATCCGCCGGAAGAGGCGTTTGTTGATGGGCGAATTATCCGCTCGCTGCAAGCCAACCTGTTTGCCGTGCTGCGCGACATTCTGTTTGTGAATGGCCAACTTGAGCGCAGCGATCAACAAAATGCCGATGATTCCGCGCACATCACCAACCAGGTGTTTTCTATTCTGCGTAATGCCCGCGCACTGCACATCGGCGAGTATCCCAACACCGTGGTGTGTTGGGGCGGCCACTCCATTAATGCGTTGGAATACCAATACTGTCGTAATGTGGGCACCCAAATGGGTCTGCGTGAACTGAACATTTGCACCGGTTGCGGGCCTGGCGTGATGGAAGCGCCAATGAAAGGGGCAGCCGTCGGCCATGCACAGCAACGCTACCACGACAGCCGTTTTATCGGCCTGACAGAGCCATCCATCATTGCGGCAGAGCCCCCGAACCCGTTGGTCAATGAACTGATCATCATGCCGGATATCGAAAAACGCCTCGAAGCCTTTGTGCGCATTGCACATGGCATCGTGATCTTCCCAGGCGGGGTCGGTACTGCGGAAGAGCTACTGTATCTGCTGGGCATTTTGATGAACCCGCACAACAGCGATCAGGTATTGCCTTTAATCCTGACCGGGCCAAAAGAGAGCGCAGATTACTTCCGTGTACTGGATGATTTCATCGTTAACACCCTGGGCGAAACCGCGCGCAAGCACTACAAAATCATCATTGATGACGCAGCAGAAGTGGCGCGTCTGATGAAGAAAGCCATGCCGCAGGTGAAAGAGTACCGTCGTGAAACCGGTGATGCTTACAGCTTTAACTGGTCGATTCGCATCGCCCCTGAGCTGCAGGTTCCTTTCATGCCAACCCATGAAAACATGGCCAATCTGAAACTGTTCCCGAACCAGCCAGCAGAGAAACTGGCTGCTGACCTGCGTCGTGCCTTCTCTGGCATCGTCGCCGGAAACGTTAAAGAAGTGGGCATCCGTGAAATTCGCGAGAAAGGTCCGTACAAACTGCACGGGGATGCCGATTTGATGCATCGCATGGACGAACTGTTGCAGGGCTTCGTGGCCCAGCAGCGTATGAAGCTGCCAGGCAGTGCCTACATCCCGTGCTACGAAATCATTAAATAACCCATCAGGAAGGCAGCCTGCGGGCTGCCGCTATCATTATGTCGTTTCATCTTCTTATTATTGATGCGCTCAACCTGATCCGCCGCCTGCATGCCGTGCAAGGCACGCCTTGCCGCGATGCCTGCGTTGCGGCACTGCATCAGCTATTGGGCCACACACAGCCGACACATGTGGTGGCAGTTTTTGATAGCCAGGACCGCCATCCCGGCTGGCGGCATCAGCTGTTGCCCGATTACAAAGCAGGTCGCCCACCGATGCCCGACGATTTGCAGCTGGAGATGCCCGCCATTCAGCAAGCGTTTGAGGCCGTGGGCGTCAGTTGTTGGGTGGCCGATCTGGATGAAGCAGACGATCTCGCCGCCACCCTGGCAGTGAAAATGGCCGATGCCGGACATCAGGCCACCATCGTGTCTACCGACAAAGGTTATTGTCAGTTGCTGGCGCCGAATATCCGTATCCGCGATTATTTCCAAAAACGCTGGTTAGATGTGCCTTTCATTGAGCAGGAGTTTGGTGTTTCCCCCCTTCAGTTGCCTGATTACTGGGGATTATGCGGCATCAGTAGCAGTAAAATTCCCGGCGTGACAGGCATAGGCCCCAAAAGCGCCCGTGAGTTGCTGGTGCAGTTCGGCACGCTGGAAGCCCTCTATCAGCAGCTCGATCAGGTGCCCTATAAGTGGCAGAAGAAGTTGCGGGATCATCAAGACATGGCCGACATTTGCCGCCAGGTCTCGACGTTGAAACGCGATTTGGTGTTGCAGGGTAATTTGAATACGTTGCGGTATAAGGCGTAGGTACAGAATTGTAGTGGCGAGCAGGCGCTGCCAACGCAGCTGCAGCGCGAAGTATGACGGGACTTTCAATGCAAAGTAGAAGAACCGAATTTCCCTAAATAATTCGTGTTGCAGGAAGGCGGTAAGCCTGTGAGTCCCCGGGAGCATACACAAGTATGTAACCGGGGCGAGCAGGCGCAGCCAACGCACCTGCAGCGCGAAGTATGACGGGAAATTAGCGTTCGTCGCGACGGCCACCGACCGCAGCCCACAACCTTCTTACGTGAACGGTAATCTCTTCGCGGTCGTGATACAGCTGGCGCGCCTGAATTTGCGCATTCACGCCCTTCTCTTTCAGCGCGGCATCGATCATCGCCAGGTTCTGCGTCACTTCCTCATAACGCTTTTTCATCGGCAGCTTGAGGTTGAAGATCGCCTCACGGCACCAGCCGTTGACCAACCACTCGGTCATCAAACTCGCGACACGCACCGGTTTTTCTACCATATCGCACACCAACCAGCTGATGTTGTTGCGCGTCGGACGGTATTTGAAGCCATCTTCACGGCAATGCGTAACCTGTCCGGTATCCATCAGGCTTGGCGCCATCGGACCGTTATCGACAGAATAAACCCACATGCTGCGCTTCACTAACTGATAGGTCCAGCCACCTGGGCAAGCCCCGAGATCCACCGCATACATCCCACTCGCCAGGCGCTCATCCCACTCATCAGCCGGGATAAACACATGAAACGCCTCTTCCAGCTTCAGGGTTGATCGGCTTGGCGCATCGGATGGGAACTTGAGGCGCGGAATACCCATATAGAACGGTGAGTTGTTGTCAGACAGCGAATAACCGACATAGCAGGTGCCCGGCGCAATAAAGAACACGTGCACTACCGGGCGTTTCGGCGATTCGTAATTAAGCAGAATTTTGCTCTCACGCAGGCTGGCGCGCAGTGGCACGGTCAACTTACGGCAAAATTTGGTGAGTTCTTTGGCTTCGTTGGTGTCCGGCACTTCAACACGCAGCTCGCCGCCCTTCTCCACCACACCGGTCAGCATGCCGACAATCGGCGTAATGCGATCTTCCGGTGGTAAGTCACGCAGCAGCTCACCGACCACTAACATTTGACGCGCAAAAATCAGCTCGGCAAACGGCAAGTTTTTAATCAGCTTTTCCGCATCTTCTTGCTGGTAACATTCAAACAGCACATAGCCGGAGTCATCCTTTACGCGTGGGAAACCGTAAATCTCACGCTCTGCGGCTTTGGCACTGATTTCCGCCGCACACTCTTTTTCAAATCCTGGACGGCAATAGAGTAAAACTTTATTCATGGCGATCTGCCTTTCGTTTCAGACGCAGCGCGCCAATCAACATCAAGAACCAACCAATCAGGAAGCACAAGCCTCCCACTGGCGTGACAAAAACCCAAAACTTCATATGCGACAGCGCTAAACAGTAGAGACTACCACTGAACAACACGGTGCCGAGCGCCAACATGGCGCTGCTCCAGTAGAACCAGATATTGGCGCGACGCAGCATCGCCGCCCCCAGACCAATCACCGCCAGCGTATGGTACGCCTGATATTCAAGACCGGTATGAATCCACGCCATTTCGGCTGGGCCAAGCGACTTGCTCAGCACATGCGCCCCAAAAGCACCAAATGCCACCAACAGAAACCCGCTGATGGCCGCAAATACAAACATGGCACGACTGGACATTCAGTAATCCTCAAAGGTGAAACCGCACATCACTGTGCAGTAATCAACGTATTAGTGATCGTAGCGAAAGCGGAATTTTTCTTGTTCATGGGCCGCTTTTTCCAGAATCCACTGACGAAAGGCGGCTATTTTACCCAGTTCTGCCTGACTGTCATGACAAACCAGATAAAAAGCGTTTTTACTCACTAACACGTCATTAAATGGGCAGACCAAACGCCCAGCCTCAATCTCACTCTGTGCCATCACGTTGTTGGCCAGCGCCACGCCCTGACCGTGGATCGCCGCCTGCAATACCATGGCGCTGTGGCTGAAAATCGGGCCCTGCTGCACATTGATGTGCTGCAAGCCTAGCTGGCGAATGTAGGATTGCCAGTCACGGCGTGAGGCATCATGCAGCAGCGTAAAATGGGCCAAATCTGCGGGGGTTTTAAGCGGATGCTCACCCGTCAGCAGCATTGGGGAACAGACCGGCAACAAATATTCGGCATACAGTTTTTCTACCCGCAGTCCCGGCCAGTTGCCACGACCGTAGAAAATAGCGACGTCGACATCGTCGGCCAGTTTCTCTTCATCCCGGTCCACAGCCTGAATACGTACATCAATGCCCGGATAAGCCATATTAAAGCTTGAAAGACGCGGAACCAGCCACTGAATAGCGAAACTGGGCAGCAGGCTAACGGTCAATGCCCCCTTCGCACTGCGCGCCTGAAGCTTACGCGTGGCATCATTGATGGCAGAGAAAATCTCTTTGATATCCAGATAGTAGCTTTGCCCATCTTCAGTCAGTAAAAGCGAACGATTCCTCCGCCGAAATAGCTTAAGACCGAGGAAATCTTCCAGAGATTTAATCTGATGGCTAACAGCTGCCTGGGTAACAAACAGCTCTTCAGCCGCTTTAGTAAAGCTCAGATGACGCGCAGCTGCGTCGAAAACACGCAATGCATTGAGCGGGGGAAGACGTTTTGACATGGTTTTCCGTCTACGGATTTACAAGGTAATAGTCCAACTTATACAAAGTCGCTACGTATTAGTTTTTTTAATCCGAGACATTATAATTTGTCCGTTGAGGAAGCTCCAGCAAATACCTATAGTTGCCGCACTTCCTGAGCCGGAACGAAAAGATTTCTGGAAACGTGCGAGAGATCGCAGACTTTTGGAGAGCTTTTGGCTTGTGGTCGTGATGTTGTGTTTGCATTTTGATCTGACGATTGCAGATCAAGCTTTTAATTCCTGTAGATTTACCCTGTCTGTCCAAGTGATTGTAAGTAGCACCGCAAATTGCGGTGCTTTTTTTATCTGAAGCTTACTGACCCATCTCAACCATCTCTTTCACATCCGTACGATTGATCTGCTGCTCATTGCCATTGGCATCTTTATAGCTAATCATACCGGTTTCATCGTCAACTTTCGGTTTCCCGTCCGCTACAATGGTGCGACCATCGTTGGTATGCATGACATAATTGCTGGAACAGGCAGCCAGGGTAAAGGCCAGAGTACACACGGCAAGCACTGCGGTAAGTTTTTTCATCTTCTATCTCCTTGCAGATTGATTGCATTAAACCACCCGCGCGCTGACCACAGGCGCCAAAGTGAAATCGACTGGTTAAGGTCAATTCTTTATGCGGGTTTCGGTTCAAACCTTGCAATAATTAGCATAACGCGCTTTTCCAGCTTTGCCAGGTAACAGACCGGCTTTCAGCCTGGTCCTAACATTCAATACAGTGGGCTGAGTATGACCATTTTTTCTCCAACCGCCTTTCGCCAGCAGTTTCCCGCGCTGAGTGATGCCGGTGTCTATCTCGACAGCGCCGCGACCGCCCTGAAGCCACAAGCGGTGATTGACGCCACCTCGCAGTTCTATTCGCTCAGTGCAGGCACCGTGCATCGTAGCCAGTTTAAAGCGGCTCGCGTACTGACAGAACAGTATGAACACGCACGTGGTCTGGTCGCCCGCTGGATCCATGCCGCCGACGACCGCCAGATTGTCTGGACGCGTGGCACCACAGAAGCCATCAATCTGGTGGCCAACAGCTGGCTGGCTCCCCGCCTGCAACCGGGTGATGAAATAGTCGTGAGTGAAGCTGAGCATCACGCGAACCTGGTGCCGTGGATAATGCTGGCGCAGGCCAAAGGGGCAAGAGTGGTGAAGTGGCCGATTGGCGAAGATCGTCTCCCGGACATTAATCTGCTGCCCGAGCTACTTAACCCACGCACCAAACTCCTGGCCATTGGGCAGATGTCGAACGTGACCGGCGGCTGTCCCGATTTAGCGCAGGCCATTTCGCTGGCACATGCCGTTGGCGCAAAAGTGATGGTGGATGGCGCACAGGGCGTGGTACATGCCCCGCCAGATGTTCAGGCACTGGATATCGACTTCTACGCTTTTTCCGCACACAAGCTTTACGGCCCGATGGGTATTGGCGTGTTGTACGGCAAAGCAGATCTGTTGGAAGAGATGGATGCCTGGCAAGGTGGCGGCAAGATGTTAACTCAGGTCGACTTCAATGGCTTCACCCCACAACCGGTCCCCTGGCGCTTTGAGGCAGGTACACCCAATGTTGCCGGCGTTGTCGGGCTGAGTGCCGCGTTAGAGTGGCTTTCTCAGCATCACGCGGAGAAGGCCGAGATGTGGAGCCAGCAGCTTGCCAGTCTGGCTGAAGAGCAGTTGAGCGAGATCCCCGGTTTCCGCAGTTTCCGTTGTGGTCATGCCAGCCTACTGTCGTTTGATATTGAGGACATCCATCACAGCGATATTGTGACGCTGTTGGCGGAACAGGGCATCGCGCTGCGTGCAGGACAGCATTGTGCGCAACCCTTAATGACCGCGCTGGGTGTCAGCGGCACATTACGCGTCTCCTTTGCCCCCTATAATAATTCGCAGGACGTGGATGCGCTGGTGCGCGCTATGCTTCATACCGTGGAATTGCTGAGTGAATAACGCTATGACAACCCTGACTGGCTCACATCCTTTTGGCGACGTGATTACCGCAACCAGCCTGACCGAAAAGTTTTCTCATTTTCACCAGTGGGAAGACCGCTACCGTCAATTGATTCAACTCAGCCGTCAGTTGCCCGCGCTGCCGGAAGAGGTGAAAACCGCCGAAATTGAACTTAGTGGATGTGAAAACCGCGTGTGGCTCAGCAGCCAGTTGCTGCCCAACGGCACCCTGCACTTTTATGGTGACAGTGAAGGCCGTATCGTGCGCGGTTTACTCGCCGTTCTGCTGACCGCAGTGGAGGGCAAAATGCCAACGGATCTGTTAGCACAGGATCCGCTGGCGTTGTTTGATACCTTAGGCTTGCGCGCACAGCTCAGTGCCTCACGCAGCAGCGGTTTACAAGCGCTGGCGGACGCCGTTCTGCGTGCCGCACGCACTCATCAGGCTGCCTGACGCGCCGCACGGGCGAGGAATTTTTTCAGCGCATGTGAAACGGCAATAAAACCAAAGGTCGCGGTTACCATCGTAGCCGCACCGAACCCCGCCGCACAATCCATGCGTTTTGGACCTTCAGCGGTACTTTTCGAGGTACAGACGCTGCCATCCAGCTGCGGATACACCAATGCTTCGGTCGAGAAGACGCAATCAATCCCTAACTTGCCTTTGCTGTTCTTCACAATCTTGAAGTCGCTTTTCAGCCGCTCGCGCAGCTTCGCCGCTAAAGGGTCCTGGATGGTTTTCGCCAGATCGCTGACCTGGATCTGCGTAGGATCGATTTGACCGCCCGCACCACCTGTGGTGATGAGCGGGATTTTATTACGGCGACACCACGCAATCAGCGCAGCTTTGGGGCGTATGCTGTCGATGGCATCGATCACATAGTCGAAACCAGCCGACAACAGTTCAGCGGTATTCTCTGGCGTGATGAAATCATCAATGCAGATCACTTCGCATTCGGGATTGATCGCCCGGATACGCTCGGCCATCACTTCAGTTTTTGCCTGCCCGACTTTACCCTGCAGCGCATGGATCTGACGGTTGGTGTTGGTGATACAGACATCGTCCATATCGATCAGGGTGATTTTACCAATGCCCGTGCGTGCCAGCGCCTCAGCCGACCACGACCCGACGCCGCCAATGCCAATGACACAGAAATGGGCATCGGCAAAACGCTGCAGTGCATCCTGCCCGTACAAACGTCCCGTGCCACCAAAACGCTGCCGCCAGGCGTCGCTGACTACTTTCATATCAAACCTTTAATTGCGGTACGCAGGATTGCACACCCTGGAAAACAATGACGGTACTGTGGTGCGCATAAATGCGCACCCTACAAAAAAATCATGGAACATGTAGGGTCGCCATTTATGGCGACCAAAAATAGTGATGTTGCACTTTTCGACAGATTCACCGAACGCAACAATATCAATTTGCACCGATAATCAGTGAACCATTATTGCCATTCTGCGGATTGCTAAACAGCGGCTGTCCTGCACCAGGCGCAGCTTTTAACACCCAGACACGGCCATAGTGGTTATAAAAACCAGCAAGGTGCGCGGCATCAGGCCCCACACCCTGATAGATATCGAAGTGCTGGCCTTTGATCGCCCCGCCCACATCCAGCGCCACCATCAGGCGCATTTCATATTTGCCATTGAACTTGCCTTTCTCGTTCAACTGCGGCACTTCCGCCAACAGCGCGGTACCTGCCGGGATCAGTGAACGATCCGATGCCACAGACGCCTTAGCAATCAGTGGTACCGCACTGGCCCCACGCACCGGCACGTAATCTTCTGGCTTGAAGAACACGAAGGATTGGTTGGTTTCCAGCACATTACGCACCTCCTCAGGAGAGTGCTCCTGCGCCCACTGGCGAATCGCCTGCATCGACATATCTTCACGCTTCACTTCACCGCGATCGATCAGCTCTTTACCCACGCTATGATACGCCCAGCCGTTTTTGCCGCCGTAGCCAAAGAAACGCAGTGGACGACCGTCGCCGAAATCGACATAGCCGCTGCCCTGCACATCCATCATGAAGTTATCGATCAGCGAGTTGCTCCAGGCAATCACATAGCGCTCATCAAGTGCTCCACTATATATAGAAGCGCGGCTTGGCAATTTCTGCCCACGCGGACGCGGCGGCATGCGATAAATCGGATACTGGAATTCGCCCTGACGGGTATAACGCGCTTCTACCACCGGCGTGTAGTAACCGGTGAACTGCACGTTGCCATAATTATCGGTGCCTTCCATTTGATAGGCATTTAAACCGAACTGGCTGAGCTGACGGGTGTCGGCACCGGAAAGCAGCCAGTTTTGAATCGCGCTATAGGTTCCGGTATTGCGGCTGTAGAGACCTGATGATGCGCTCTGAATCTGCTGAATTTGCACGCCAAAGTCTCTGCCGTTGACCGGACGCCCTTTGGCATTGGGTTCATTGACCAGCCCGAGTGGCTGCTCCAGCTTGCCATCTATATATTGCTGACCCCGATCGGTTGGTTTAGAACTACAACCTGCTAACAGCGCGAGAAACGCGCCAGTCAGTGCATACTTCGCCCAATGTCCTTTCATCACTTTCTCTTTTTATCGCTTGTTGGCCCCGCGACGATAGCAAACGGACGGAAAGAATGAAATCCGCCACAGGTTACCGCGCTCACATCTGTACAATTAATCGCCCGATGGCGCTTTTATTCATCAACTGGCTGTAAATTTAGGACCTTATGGCAAAAAGAGGTTGCATCGCGGCGCGCCAGGAGTATAGTGCGCATCCACGGACGCGGGGTGGAGCAGCCTGGTAGCTCGTCGGGCTCATAACCCGAAGGTCGTCGGTTCGAATCCGGCCCCCGCAACCAATTCTTCTTAAGTGAAGAGACAATTTGAAAGTCGTGTAACGCGTCAGACGGACGCGGGGTGGAGCAGCCTGGTAGCTCGTCGGGCTCATAACCCGAAGGTCGTCGGTTCGAATCCGGCCCCCGCAACCAATTGTCTTAAGAAGAATACAATGTGAAAAGTCGCTAACGCGGCAGACGGACGCGGGGTGGAGCAGCCTGGTAGCTCGTCGGGCTCATAACCCGAAGGTCGTCGGTTCGAATCCGGCCCCCGCAACCAATTACAGATAAGCACCTTAACGGGTGTTTTTTTGTTTTTGGCGTTTGGCCAAAATAAGGCGGCATTGCCGCCGCCCTTTTATACCCAAAATAATTCGAGTTTCAGGAAGGCGGCAAGTGCATGAATCCTCAGGAGCTTACTGAAGTAAGTGACTGAGGTGAATGCACGTAGCCAACGCACCTGAACCAAAAGTAGGCCCCATGAGGGGACTTGAAGTATGAAGGGTATATCAGCGATGTGCCAGCACCGCCCCTTTCTCGAAATATGCCTTGATACCATGCAAAATCGCCTCAGCGACCTGATGCTGATAACGTGCTGTGCGCAATTTACGCTCCTCCTCCACGTTACTGATAAAGGCCGTTTCCACCAAAATTGAGGGGATGTCCGGCGCTTTCAGCACCGCAAAGCCAGCCTGATCAACCGTGCGTTTATGCAGGTGATTGATGTGCCCCATACGTGACAACACTTCTTTGCCAAACTTCAGGCTGTCGCTGATGGTCTGACGCTGCACCATATCGAACATGGTGTGGTCGAGATAGCGATCGCCGCTCATGCTTACCCCGCCGATCAAATCCGATTCGTTCTGGGTTTGTGCCAGGTAGCGCGCCGCCGTGGACGTTGCCCCACTGGTGGAAAGAGCAAACACTGAGGAACCTCTGGCCGCGCGGCTGGTGAAAGCATCTGCGTGTATCGACACAAACAAGTCGGCGCGCTGCTTACGCGCCTTTGCCACGCGCACCCGCAAGGGAATAAACACATCCTCGTTGCGTGTCATGTAGGCTTTCATATTGCGTTCTTTATCGATCAGCGCCTTAAGATATCGACCAATCTTCAACACGATATCTTTTTCCCGCGTCTTGTATTTACCATGCGCGCCGGGATCTTCCCCACCGTGTCCTGGGTCAATCATGATAATGATCGGACGATCACGCCCCGCTTTACCCGGCAACGGTGCCTGCGCGGGCTGATCGCGATCGAGTTCACCCTGATTGTAATCGTTCAGTAACGCCAGTAGCGGATCCTCTTCCGGCGACGGCTGGCTCGGGTAGAGATCAACCACTAAGCGGTGCTTAATACCGGCCACCGGTGCCAGCGTGAAAATCTTCGGTGCGACGTTACGCTTGAGTTCCAGCACCACGCGCACCGTGTTGGTATCGAACTGACCGACACGGGCATTTTTGATATAGGGATCGTCAACGCGCACTTGCTTATCCACCCCTTTCAGGACCGGATTGATATGCAGGTTATCGATGTCGATCACCAGGCGATCGGGGTTGCTTAAAGTGAACTGTTTATACTTAAGCGGAACATTCGACTCCAGCGTCACGCGGGAGTAAGTCGAAGAAGGCCAAATACGCACCGCCACAATATGCTGGCTGGCCGCAAGGCCGGTACGCGTCACGCTTAAAAGAAATAGCGCGCCTGCGCCCTGTAATAATCGTCGTCGTGTGAAAGCTTCAGACATGCCGCTCCAACTGCTGTGTAGTGTCTAAAATATCGTCAATTGACGATGAGAAGGCGAAAACTTTGTTGGGCTATCCGTGTCATGTTTTGCCAGAAAAACCAGATAATGCAGTCTGTTAGCGAGGGTTGCATCAGGAAAATCGTAAAGTAACGTCAGGCCCGGCGCTTGCAATAGCAGGCAAAAGAGCATAAAAATACAGAAATTTCGAATAAACATTCACAGAGGGTTTGCCGTGAAGGAACGTAGTACTGAACTGGTTCAGGGTTTTCGCCATACCGTTCCCTATATAAATACCCATCGTGACAAGACCTTTGTCATTATGCTGGGTGGCGAGGCCATCGAGCATGAGAACTTTTCCAGTATCGTTAATGACATTGGCCTGTTGCATAGTCTCGGCATTCGCCTGGTGGTTGTCTATGGTGCCCGACCGCAGATTGACGCCAGCATGGCACAGCAGCAGCTGGAACCGATTTATCACAAACATACACGCGTCACCGATGCGCAATCACTGGAGCTGGTGAAACAGGCTGCCGGGCGTTTACAGCTGGATATCACGGCTCGCCTGTCGATGAGCCTGAACAACACTCCGCTGCAAGGTGCACATATCAACGTGGTCAGCGGCAACTTTATTATCGCGCAGCCGTTGGGCGTCGATGATGGTGTCGATTACTGCCACAGTGGTCGTATTCGTCGTATAGATGAAGAAGCAATCCACCGTCAGTTGGACAACGACGCCATTGTGTTGCTCGGTCCAGTCGCGGTCTCCGTGACCGGTGAGAGCTTTAACCTCACCTCGGAAGAGGTGGCGACACAGCTAGCCATCAAACTCAAAGCCGAAAAGATGATTGGCTTCTGCTCCGAGCAGGGTGTCACCAACCGTGAAGGCACCATCATTTCCGAACTGTTCCCGAATGAAGCGCAAGCGCGTATCGATGAGATGGAAAGTGACGGTGATTTCCTGTCTGGCACCGTGCGTTTCCTGCGCGGCGCTGTCAAAGCCTGCCGCAGCGGCGTTCGTCGCAGCCACCTGATTAGCTATCAGGAAGACGGTGCTCTGCTGCAAGAGTTATTCTCACGTGACGGTATCGGTACGCAGATTGTGATGGAGTCTGCTGAGCAGATTCGTCGTGCGACCATCAATGATATCGGTGGCATTCTGGAGTTGATTCGCCCGCTGGAGCAGCAAGGCATTTTGGTGCGGCGTTCACGCGAGCAGTTGGAGATGGAGATCGACAAATTCACCATTATTCAGCGTGATAACCTGACTATCGCTTGTGCGGCTCTCTATCCGTTCCCGGATGAGCAGATTGGTGAAATGGCCTGTGTGGCGGTACATCCTGATTATCGCAGCTCTTCACGCGGCGAGCTGTTGCTGGAGCGCGTGGCACTGCAAGCGCGTCAGATGGGGCTGAAGAAGTTGTTCGTGCTCACCACACGCAGTATTCACTGGTTCCAGGAACGCGGCTTTACGCCGGTGGATATTGAGTCTCTGCCCGAGAGCAAGAAGCAGATGTATAACTATCAGCGCCGTTCAAAAGTGCTGATGGCGGATTTGGGTTAATTAACGCATCGCGTGAATTTTCAGTGCACATAAATGCGCACTCTACAAAAATGACCCCGGGTATGTAAGGTCGGCATTTTTGCCGACCCCTCCCTATTCCCCACCTAACCTCTCCAGCAATCCACTGCGGCGCTGAGTACGCAACTGCACCGCCCGGCGGAATACGCCGTCATCGCTGTATAACGTGAGCTGCTTGCGGGCGCGGGTAATCGCGGTATAGATCAATTCGCGCGTCAGCACCGGCAAGAACTGGGCGGGCATCACTAAGGCCGTGTGGTCAAACTCCGAACCCTGTGACTTATGCACTGTCATCGCCCACGCGGTGTCATGCGCAGGCAAGCGGCTCGGCTGAACGGCTTTGATACTGCCATCGGGCAAGGGGAAGAACACTTTGAGCAGCCCCTCGTCATCGAACAGCGTGATGCCGATATCGCCATTGAACAACCCAAGGGCATTGTCGTTGCGCGTCACCATCACCGGGCGCCCCTGATACCAGCGGCTGCCGCCGGTGGGTCGACGAATCAACTGCATCTGCAGCAACTTCTGTTCAATACGCTGATTCAACCCCTGCACACCAAACGGACCTTCGCGCAGGGCGCACAGCAGTTGATAACGTCCGAATGCCGCCAGGATCTCGCTCGGCTGCGCGCGCTGACTGACTAACCGCAGAAACGGCCGATACCCTTCAGCGATTTCCGACAGCATCGCCTGATAGGCTTCGCCGTCATTCAGCGGCTGGCGAGCGATATCGCTAAAACCAGCCTGAAATGCCGCTTCAACGGCTTTAGACTCACCGGCATTCACTGCGGCTGCCAGTTGACCGATTCCTGAATGCGCATCGAAACGGTAGCTTTTACGCAGCAGACAGATTGCGTCACGCACCGCTGGGGCGCGGCTGTCATCATTGCCGTCAACCTCACAGCCGGTTAAGGCATGCAGCTGAGCCGCACGCGCCGTGCTGTAACCCGCTTCCGCACAGCGACAAATATCCCCCAGTACCGCACCCGCTTCTACTGAGGCAAGCTGGTCACGGTCGCCGAGGAATATCACGCGCGCCTGCGGCGGTAATGCGGCAATCAGATTGGCCATCATGCCAAGATCGACCATTGAAGCCTCATCCACCACCAGCACATCCAGATGCAGCAAATTGCCCGCGTGATAGCGTAAGCGTTGTGTCTCAGGCTGCGCACCCAGTAAACGGTGTAAGGTCGTGGCTTCAGCGGGAAAGCGCTGGCGTTCAGCCTCACTGACCGGCAGCTTCTGCAGCGCTTTGCTGAGGGATTCGGTGAGTCGTGCTGCCGCTTTACCTGTCGGGGCAGCGAGCTGAATACGCAGCGCCCCGTCACTCAAGCGAATCAGCGCCGCCAGCAGTTTTGCCACGGTGGTGGTTTTCCCGGTGCCGGGCCCACCCGATATCACCGCGGTTTTCTGCGTGAGGGCCACTGCGGCGGCGATTTTTTGCCAGTCATCCGGCTGGGTACCAAACAGGCTATCCAGCACCTCACGCACCGTTTCGTTAGCGAATGGCTGCGGTGCTGACTGCGTCTGGAAGAAGCGGGCCACCTGACCCTCGTTGTGCCAGAAACGATGCAGATAGAGACGATCATCACAGAGCACTATAGGCGCTGCCTGCTCGCTGCTGCTCAGTGCAGACCAGTTTGCCAGGATCGATGGCCAATCCTGTGGCTCACCCGCCGCCAGCCAAATAGCCTGCGCCAACTCCGCGTGACGTCCCTTAAACAAGTTCTCTTGGCTCAGTTGAGACAGCGGTAAACAGACGTGCCCTTCCCCCGCTTCCGCGCTGAGGCAAGCGGCGGCCAATAACCGTGCCGGTTGGCTGTCGTCGGCTAAAAGCAGTGCAAACTGGATATCCAACGGGCGCAATAAGCGCAGCTCAGCCGCCTGCGCAAGCAGTGCTGTCATGCCGCTCATACTGTGGCTCCTGGCCCGCGAAACAGGCTATCTAACTGTGAAACAAATTCCTGAGTCGGGCGAGTGTGGAATACGCCATTGTCAGGCGAACTGCCATCCAGCCCACGCAAGAACAGGTAAAATACGCCGCCAAAGTGCTGATCATAATCGTAATCCGCCAGGCGATGTTTAAGATAGCGATGCAACGCCAGCGTATAGAGTTGGTACTGCAAGTCGTAGCGGTGGTCGATCATCGCCTGTTTCATCGCTTCCGGCGTGTAAGCTTCACGGCTGTCACCCAGCCAGTTGGATTTGTAATCCAGCAGGTAATATTTGCCCTGCCAGCGGAACACCAGATCGATAAAGCCCTTCAGCATGCCCTGTACCTGGCGAAATTCAAGCGATGGCGCATTCGATGACAAGGCATCCTGGCGTATCAAGCTATCCAGCGCTT
The DNA here is from genome assembly GCF_001485335.1 of Type-D symbiont of Plautia stali. NCBI lineage: Bacteria > Pseudomonadati > Pseudomonadota > Gammaproteobacteria > Enterobacterales > Enterobacteriaceae > Type-D symbiont of Plautia stali. The sequence goes on from NZ_BBOC01000011.1 coordinate 28,220, forward strand.
CCGCCGTCAGCAGGCCGTCAATCGGCAAATAGAAACCCATCTCCACTAAACAATCGCTGGCCTGCACCTCGGCAAGCTTAATGCCCTGCGCGTTAAGTGGCGTACTCACCACTCGCGCAATCCAGTCGCTGAGCATCGGCTGCCAGTGCAGCGGATAGCCATTTTGCTGCAGATGTTGCTCCAGCTTTTCAGCGGTGGGGGGGTGCGGGAAATCCAGCGATTCAAACAGTTCGTGCAGGAAGGTTCCTGGCGCCGCACCGCGTGGGAAATGATGGGGCGTCAGTGTGGTTTCACTGCCATCTTCCTGAAGATCTTCACCGGCCGCCTCAATATCAAAGTTCGGCATAACATCAAGCAGCCGTTGGTTACCATGCTGCTGCAAACCGGAGTAGCTGGTCACGCGCCAGGATTCAACCAATGGACGCGTGACTGAGCGTGCATTTAGCTGGCTATCCGCGATAGTCGCTTCCTGCCAGCGTTCGGCATCGTCATCTTGTACTGACACCACTTCAGTGCCCGCTGCGTTCATCTCACTCAGCAGCACGGCCAGCTGCTCAGCTGTCGCCGCCTCGCCGCGTTGTAACAGATATCCCAGTGCACTTTTATGCAGATCGCTCGCGCCCTCTTTCTTGCGCGTACCGCGAAACAGCGGCGCAACCCCCACGCTGCAGTGATACACCGAGCGCGTCAGCGCCACGTACAGCAAGCGCAAATCTTCCGCCAGGCGTTCCTGTTCGGCCAGCGCCAGGCTTTCATCATCAGCTTGCAGATCCAGCACCGCTGCGAAACTTTCACGATCGTGATAAAGCGCGGTATCGGCTTCGCGGAAACCGGCGGCAAAAGGCAGCCACACCAACGGATACTGCAGTCCTTTCGATTTATGAATGGTGACGATTTGCACCAGATGGCGATCGCTTTCCAGACGAAGTTGCTGGCTGGATGACTGGCTGTCCGGGCTATCGATCTGCTGCGCCAGATAACGCACCAGCGCATGGGGGCTGTCGAGTTGCGCAGCGGCTTCCTGCAGTAGCTCGCCGAGATGCAACAGATCCGTCAGACGACGCTCACCGTTTTCCGAGGCCAACAGGTTCTCCGCCAACTGGCGCTCCAGCATCAGCTGGCGCAGCATCGGCAACACGCCCCGCTGCTGCCACAACAGCTGCCAACGTGCGAAAGTCTCCACCAGCGTATCCCAGCCGCGCGCATCCTGATCCAACCTGTCCAGTTGTGCCGCATCAAACGCAAACAGCGAGGTAGCCAGCGCCGTACGCAACATACGCTCCTGTTCCGGTGCCAGCACCGCCTGGAGCAACCATAACAGCTCGCGCGCCTCTGGCGTGGTGTAAACACTGTCACGGTTTGAGAGGTAAACCGAGGGAATCCCCAGCTGATTCAGCGCCTCACGAATCAGGTTGGCTTCGTTGCGGCTGCGCACTAACACCGTGATATCGGATGCCTGGACCGCACGCTGCGCCGGGGCTTTACCCAGCATGGCGCGCTGTTGCTGCCCGGCCTGCAACCAGCGGCTGATATCCGCGGCACATTGCCGCGCCATCGCTTGCTGATAATCGCCCACACTGCATCCCTCACCCGGTTGCAGCCAGAGGCGTAAGGCTGCCTGCTCCTGTTGGTCGATACTGAGTGAAAGTGTTTGATTCGGCGGCGCAAACTGCACCGGCAGAAACGGAATTGCCTCAAACAGGAAGGGAGAATCAAGCCGTGCAAACAGCTGATTGACGCTTTCCACCATGGCAGGAGAAGAGCGCCAGTTGGTATCGAGCGTGTAGTGGGCACTGACTTCACTGCGCGCACGAATATAGGTAAAAATATCCGCACCACGAAACGCATAGATAGCCTGTTTAGGATCGCCAATCAGCAATAACGCATGTTCCGGCTGCTGAATATAGAGTGTGCGGAAAATACGGTATTGCAGGGGATCGGTATCCTGAAATTCGTCAATCAGTGCCACCGGATAACGCTGACGGATCGCTTGTGCCAATTGCTCACCACCGGGCTGTTGTAGCGCATCATCCAGTCGGCTTAGCAGGTCATCAAAGCCGAGTAGCGCTTGTTGCCGCTTCTCTTTGCGCACTGCCACGCGCACTTCGACTAGCGCCCGGGCAATCACCACATCGCGCAGTGAAACGGGCTGCGAGAGGAACGTCTCGATGGCTGAGAACAACGTATGCTGAGGAGGATTGCCCTTTTTGGTTTTCTCATCAAGCACCTGTTGTGTAAAGCGAGTCAGTTCAGCAGGCACCTGATAATCGCAGGTTTCACTCTGCGCCCAAAAGCTGACTTTATTCACCCAAACTGGGAGATTTTTGCTGCTGTAGCTGCGCTTATCCACATCCGACTGACCGACGATCGTCAGTACCTCATCGCCCACCGCGCGCCACTGCGCTTTCATCGCTTCAATACGCGCCAGATTTTCATGATGGCGAGAGGTGATGGTTTCCGCGTCACCCGGCGGTTGACGCAGGCTGGGGGATTCGCCCTGCAACCACGGGCGTAACGTCGCCAGCAGTTGCTCTGGTCCATTCCATTCACTGACAATTACCCGGGCGATATCCAGCGTCAGCGGGTAGCAATGGCGACGCCAGAAATCCGCAGTAGCCTGCCGCAACAGTTGATGTTCATCTTCGATCAGCTGCTGTTCAAACAGCATGCCAGACTCAAAGGCGTTGAGATTGAGCATGCGCTGGCAGAAGCCGTGGATAGTAAAGATGGCCGCCTCATCCATCTGGCGTTCGGCGGCCAACAGCAATGAGGCGGCATCCGCTGGCTGTGGAATTTCGTGCAACAACTGCATCAGCATGGGATTGCTGCTGGCACCGCGAATACAGGCCAGCCGCAATTCATGAATGTTGGCGCGGATACGTCCACGCAGCTCTGCGGTGGCCGCCTCGGTGAAAGTCACCACCAGAATCTCTTCCACTGATAGCGGGCGGGAATAAGCATTCGCCCCGCCCAGCCCCAGCAATAAACGCAGATAGAGCAGTCCGATAGTGAAGGTTTTTCCGGTGCCAGCAGAAGCCTCAATCAGCCGTTCACCGCGTAAAGGCAGCGTCAGCGGATTAAGCGATTCTGGCAGTTGCAGCTGACTCATTGCGCATCACTCTTAACCGGCAAGGATTGCTGTAATTTCTCAACCTGATCCCAGGTGGTGAAGCCGGGGAGTGGCGCATAATCGTCTTTGGTTGCGCCATCGTGGCTACCGCCGATTTGTGACACCATCGCCATACCTTGCTGGGCTATCACCGCCTTGTGGAAGAAATCAGCCAACCCTGCAGGCGTGAGTTTCTGAATTTGCTCAATGGCTTTCTCTCGCGTATCAAAGGCAAAATTCTGACGATTGAAATCGCGGTTATAACGATTGGCTTCTTCATCCAGCGTTTGTGGGCGCTGTTTCAAATCATTGATTAATGCCTGCTGATATTGAGCGAAATCTTCCGGTTTCATGTCACGCAAGCGTTGTTCTGCCTGCGGATAGAACGCCTCGAAACGCTGCATCAGATAAGCCGGTTGCTTACTGTTACTCTGCAGCAGGAAACCAATCCCCCACTGACGACCAATCGGCATTTGATAGGAGAACACCGCATAGCCCAACTGTTCCTGGGTGCGCAACTGGTTGTAGAACCACGGCTGCACAATCTGGCTCAGCATGGTGCTGTTGGCCATGCTTTGGTACTCGTCATAGCCGAGCGGGACGTAGAGTGCTGCCAGCGCCGAATCGGTGCTGCTTCCTGCGGTTTGCAGATTCGCCTTCATGGCTTTGTCGATCGCCACGTAATTGCTGTGCCAGTACCCCTTGCCATCACTGTGCAACTGCTGCTGCAAATCAGCGCCCAGTTGCTTCACACGATCGGCTGAGAGGTTCCCCACCACCATCATTTCTGGCGTAGCCTGGCGTAACAGAGCATCACGATATTCAGTGACATCTTTCAGCGTGAGGTCTTTCACCAGCTTACGGCGCGTTTCACGCTGGGTGTACGGCAGTTGCGACAACATCTGCATCGGCTGTATCGCCTGCTCAAACGCTTTGCCCTTCTCTGCGGCTTCCAGTCGATCCAGATACCAGGATTTAGCCTGCTCCAACTGCTGTGCATCCGGTTGGAAAGTGGCATACCCCTCAACCAGTTTTTTCAGCAACTCCGGCAAGCGCTGGGTAAAACCGCTGGCATTGAACACAATGCCGTCATCTTCACCCGTCGAGAAGCTGATGCCGCTGACGGAGGCCTGCGAATTCAACTCGTCCAGCGCCACGCTGGAGAGATAATCATTCAGACCAAACAGCACTTGCTGGCGCGCATCACTGATAGCGGCTTTATTACGCAGCGCCAGCGTAATCGCCGCTTTCGGTTCACTGGCATAATACTGGCTTGGCATCCAGTAAATACGCATGCTATCAGCATCGGTAAGCGCTACCGGGTGAGTGTAGGTTTTGCCATCTGAGGGAATCAGCGAAAAATCGGATGGAATGTAAGGATTGAGCGTCGGCATTGAGAGCTGAATCTGCGCCCCACGCTGCTGCCAGTCGCTGAACTGTGCAGCACTGATTTTATCCACCTGATAAGGTGCGTTGACGAAGTAGGCTTCTTTGTTATGCGGTTCACCAGGACTGATGTACCAGATGCGTGCATTTTGCGGCGTCATCTCATCAAGGCGAGATTTGATGGCCGCCGGGTCGAAGTTGTCCGCCAGGTAAGGAGCATCCAGCGCATGATCGATCGGCACGCGCAGCATGGTGTCCACCAGCCATTCGATGTAATCCATGTCACGCGTAATGGAAGGGTAACGGAAGTCCAGCGCCAGCACATGTGACACTTCGTCAAAATAGCCTTTATCGATTCCCTTGTTACGCAGCATATCAAGGTAACTGAATACCGCAGCCACCACTTCATCGCGCTGCGCCAGACCTTTATCCGTCAGCGAAACCGTGATGGCAAACACGCCGCTGTTACGGTCGGTCATCGGGTCAGCCCCCGCATTGACACCGTCAGCCAGCCCCTGTTTTTGCAGCCAGTCGTTAAGGGTGTTTTTACTGCGGTTGCCAAGAATGTAGCTGATCAAGGTGTCGGTTTTGCTGCGGAACTGATCGCTGTTGTTAGCAATGCGGAATTCAATTTTCAGCTGCTTGCGCGGCTGGGCAGGCACATAGTGAATGATGATACCTTTCTGCGCATCGGTCACCACCGGCACTTCAATCTTCGGTACGATCGCCTGATGGTTGCTGACGCGACCAAAGGTCTGGGCGGCAATATCCGCCATCTCCGGCAGGGATTTGTTGCTGTAAATTACCGCTTTCATCAGGTTGGCGGAATAATGGCTGTGATAGAAATCCGTCAGAGCCTGGTGCAAATTGCTGTCGGGTTTATCACGCAGCGTGTCGAGGTTACCGCCGGAATAGCGCGAGCCAGGGTGCGCCGGATTGAGAGTCTCCGCTCCCACTTGCGCCATACGCAAACCATCACGCGAGCGCGCCATGGTGAGTTCCGCATTGACCGCATGCCGTTCGCGATCGGCATTGACCGGATCAAGCAAGGGTTCTGCAATGGCATCGGCAAGACGATCCACAGCGGGCTGCAACGCATCGTTCTCCACCTCCAGATAGAATGCGGTGCGATAGGAGGCGGTGCTGGCGTTGTGGCTGCCACCATGTTTTTTTAGAAACTCCGCCAGATTGTCCGGCTGTGGATAAAGCTTGGATCCCATCAACACCATATGTTCGGTGTAGTGCGCTAATCCCAATTGCTGATTAGGATCGTCAAGCGATCCAATCGGCAGGGTGATTGCCGCGAGAGATTTAGGTGCTGCGGCATCCGACACCAGCAGCACTGTCATGCCGTTGGTGAGCGTAATCGCCTGATAACTGCGTGGATCGTGATCGCTTTTGCGAATGGTTTCATTGATGGGCTGCCAGCCGCGATCGGTATCGGCAAAGGCACTCAGCGCCAGCATGCTCAGCAGCAGCGCTCCTATCCAGCGTGCGTTAATCCGCATTTAAACCCCTTTCGTTACCCTATACCGCTGGCTGTGTGCCCAGCGGAGAAAAAACAGACTTTTTTATGATTTTGAGAACAACAGCAAAGGCTGTCGTTACCCGATTGCTATTCATCATCTTGGTGCGCGAGGCGCACTGGTAAATACCACTGACGCGCGGCGGTGACGATAGCCTGTACAGCTTCGTCATCCAGCGCACGGCACAAACGCTGCAGATAGGGATCGCTGCCCTCTCCCTCGACCTGGAAGCCACCTTGCCAGGCTTGCAGCAGTTTGTTAAGTGCCTTTTTCTGGGTAGCTTCATCATCCAGAAGCTGACGTGATTTACCGTCGAAGCTGGCATCCAACCAGGCGCCACCCGATTTATTGAGCAACATCAGTGGCTCCGTCATGCCCATTTGCCAGGCGCTGATGTAATCACTTAGCAATGATTGGGCCTGATCGGCGCTGACCGCTTTGAAACGCCAGTGACTCTGTTTACGGCCATACATGCGGCTTTCCCCGGTCCCACCCAGCGCGCAATAAACCAGATGCTCCAGCCACAGTAGCAGCCCATCATTCATGTTCAGCACGCCCGGTCGCCAGCGCAGCAGTCCATCAGCTTGCACCTGTGTCAGCCAGCCGGTCAACTGCACATCATTAAGCGCTAGATTGATCTCCCAGCTTTCAGCCATCTGACGCTGCCCACTGACTTCAGCAGCCACTTCCTGCATCTCTTCGGTCTGGCTGTGCCAGAAAAGTTCCCCAAAAGCGCCATAAGGGAGATTACCGGCCGCACGATGACGCGCATAAAGCTGCGCGGGATCGTCGCCATCAACCAGCGTATTCAGTAGCTGTGCATTGATTTGGTAACGCTCCAGACTGTCCGGCGCGAACGGCTCGCTATCGGGTAATTCACTCTCTTCCATCCAAAATGCGACGCCCAAACGCTGCTGGAACCAGGCGCGCACCGGATGGCGCCAGAAGCGCAGCAGTTGTTCCAGAGACAGCGTCTCCAGCGTCATGGGCTCCAGCGGCTGTACGAAGTCAGGTTGCGCCACGCCGGTGCCAGTGGCGGCAGGCAGCCATTCTGCGGCAAAGCTTTGGCCATAGGCCCCCGGCTGGAAATTTTCTGCGGCAAACGGCATACGGCTGTGCAGTATTTGCAAATGATCACGCACCCGTTGCTCGCTGACATCTGGCTCACAGGATTCATCCCCCGGCAAACAGAAACTCTGTCCGAGATAATCCACCAGTTCGGTAACCAGTACCGAGGGATAGCGCTCGGTGTTGTCCTGAATCGCGCGCCCGATATAACTGATATAGAGCTGTTGCTGAGCAGAAATCAGCGCTTCGAGGAACAAATAACGGTCATCATCCCGACGGCTACGGTCGCCTTTGCGCGCCCGCTGTTGCATCAAATCAAAGCCTAAAGGAGCCAGTGTGCGGGGATAAACGCCATCGTTCATGCCCAACAAGCAGACCACTTTGAACGGGATTGAACGCATCGGCATCAGGGTACAGAAGTTGATGGGCCCTGCCAGGAACCGCTGGCTGATGCGTTGTTGATCCAGCCGCGAGTGCAGTTCATCACGTAATAACGTCACGGGAATCGGCTGCTGATAAGCCGCCTGCATGCCTTGCTCAATTATCTGCTTCCACTGCGTTTCAACCAGCAACAGCGCCGCCTCACTTTCGGCATCGCCGGCAAAGAAGCTGTCGATCAGTTCACGACACAGAGGCTGCCACGCTGATAGTGTGCGCTCTTCCGCGAGGCGCTTACGCCATGCATCGAGCAGCGACAATAATTCGGCCAGATGTCCGGCGAGTTCGGCAATTAAACCGCTGGATTCGTCGTACGGCAGTATCCCCTGCCAGTCTCCGTTACGGCTCTCCAGCGCGTAGCCCAACAGCATACGTTGCAGGCCAAAGCGCCAGGTATGTTGCCCGGTGACCGGCAGAGCCAGTGCTTCGACGCTGGCATCATCCAGTCCCCAGCGAATACCGGATTCCATCACCCAGCGACGCAGCAAACGCAGGCCGCTCTCATCCACCGAGAAACGCTGCGCCAGTGCGGGCACTTCCAACAGTGCCAATACTTCTTCAGAAGCAAAGCGGCTTTCCGGCAGTGACAGCAAGCTGAGCAACGCCAGAATCGCGGGGTGCGCCTGGCTGGCACGGCGATCGGAGATGGCAAAGGGCAGATAGCGTTCGCTCGGTGCGCTGGCGAAGGCCGCCTGAATAAAAGGCGCATAGCTGTCGATATCCGCCACCATCACGATGATGTCACGTGGTTTCAGATCTGGATCGGCCTCCATCAGCGCCAGCAAGTGATCCTGCAAGACTTCGACTTCGCGCTGCGGACTATGGCACACCTGCAGGGTAATAGAGCGATCCTCAGGATCGAGCAGACGTTTTTTGCTGCTGTTTCCCAGTTCATCGGCATTGACTCCGATCACCGCCCGGTCATCAAGATTAAGCAGATCGGCCTGCAAGCTGTGCAGCAGGTTGTCATACGGCATCTCGACAAAGGCATCAATATCGTTAGCAGCAGACTCCATCTGGCTGAGCAAAAACAGGTTATCGCGGCCTAATTTTCCCCACGATGCCAGCAGCGGGTTCGTGAGTTGCTGTTCGCCTGCCTCGTTAAACAGCGCAGGAGCCGCCTCTGGATCACGGAACAGCGGTTGTCGCTCTTCAGACTGCACCCGACGACGCTGGCGGCTCTGTAGCTTCGCCAGAAACGCATAATCCTGGATATCGCCCCAGTAGTGCCGACAGGGATTGGTGAACAGCAGATGGATATCAATATGGCGCCCGAGTGCTTCCAGCGCCTGAAGGTAAACCGGAGGCAACGCAGAGATGCCACAGATAAAGACACGTTGCGGTAAGCCTGCTGGCGGCGTCTCTGCCTGCTCCAGTGCCTGGATAAAACGTGCGTAGAGGTTGGCACGGTGCCACATCGGCTGGCCGAGCTGCTGCGTGAACTCGACCAGGTCGCGCCACAGCGGCGCCTGCCACTGTTGCGCATCACTTAACTCTTCAATCAGCTCGCCGCGTTCCCAGCTGTTGAGCCAGTCAGAGCGATACACCAGATACTGGTCAAACAAATCGGCGACGCGAGCGCTAAGCTGATACAGCTTACGTTTGTCATCATCATCACTGAGATAGTGGCGCAGCGGTTGAAAAGCCTCCTGCTCCAGTAGCGTCGGTAGGCGGTGCATCAGCTTCCAACTCATGCTGGCTTTGGTGAAAGCACTCTCTTCAGGAATGCCGGGCAGCACCTTGACGAACATGTTCCAGATAAACGTGGCGGGCAGTGGGAAATCGATGTTCGCAGCAATACCAAAGCTGTTTGCCAGCTCCATCTGTAACCATTGCGCCATACCGGGGCTTTGCACCAGCACCTGCTCAGCCGCGAGCACATCCGTCAGCGGTTGATTTTCAATCAAAATACCGGCCAGATTCTTCAACAGATCGAGCTGATTGGAGTGATAAACCCGGAACATAAGTCTCCTTGTGAGAGGTAAAACAGCGCAGCCTGGTCACTCTACCCTGTATCGCCGGGGATGCCTATCGCGGAGGTCACCTCAGCGACAATTGAGCCGCGCCAGGCTGGCACTTCGTTGTTGTGGACCCACTACGGTGACGCTTTCCAACACACAGCCCAGCGCGATAGTTTGCTGCTGGCGCTGAATCTGCCAGCCTTCAACATCACGGCCCAGCAGGGCTTGGCCGGCAACCCGCCACGCCTGGCGCTGTTGCCATTGCTGACTGAAACCCAGCGCCAAGGCGCGGTGGTATTGCAATAAGGTGCTGATGGTCATTGCCAGCAACAGCATCGCCACTAAGGTTTCCGCCAGGCTAAAACCCTGCTGATTACGGCTGGCATTGATCTGCCTTTGGAAGCGGGCAGTAGTCGATTCTCCCTTGCGCTTGCGGCTGCAGTGAGTGACTTTGCCGCGAGACCCATTGCCAGAGCCGAAGTTCACGGCCTTCTTCTTGTCCTGATAACAGTGCATTCCCCTCCTCCATGCTGAGTAAACAGCTTTGCCACCGCTGTGACGGCAATGTTTGACATTGCCAGCCCGAGACCGGAGGCCAACTCTGCGCCAGCCCCCATTCCAGTGCAGCTTGTGCTTGCCAGAAATCTTTATGATGCTGCTGCTCGTCGGCCACCAGAACCACGTCCTTTTCGAGCTGGGTGCGCGTCGCGTGCAAGGTCACTCCGCCCAGCAGTAACAGCATCAGCACCATGCCCAATGTGCTGTTACCGCGCTGATTCATAGATTCCAGCCTTCAATCCAGCTTTCCTGTTGCACACGCTGACTACCCGCGCGCCCTGCCAGTTGCAGTATCAGTCGTGTCCCTTGGCGCTCCAGCCGAAATTTGTCGATGGCAAGAAACGCAGGATCGGTCATGCGCTCCCAACCGCTGCCATTGCAGTGTTCCACGCCGCGCTGCATTTCCATCTGCCCATTGCGCAGACGGTAGCCGTAGTAGTCACTCTCACTGCTGCCGACCCCTTCCCAGCGCCCATTGCTGTTCTCGTCCCAGCGCAACAAAACACAGTTGCTGGCGATGGTGAGTGCCGGCCCGCTGCACTGGCCGCGACAATAGCCCGCACGCTGGAGGGCTTTTTGCAGCGTGTGAGCGACCTGCTGTAGCTCCTGTTGCAGCTGAACACGCTGCTGCAATTGCAGATTTTCCGCTAATAACAGAGGTAAAAATCGACCCACGCTGACCATCAAAATGGCACCTACCGCCATGGCGATCAGCATCTCCAGTAGGCTGAAGCCTTCCTGACTTATTCGCACCCTTTGTCTACCATGTGGCAGGCGCGAATGCGGGCGCGGGCGGAAATAATCAGCCGCCACTGTCCGGCTTCACTTTCCATATTGATGCTGCCTGGCCGCGCCACATCACGGCGTCCGTAAAAGCCCGGTTCACCCACCAGTCCGGTAATACGTACCCCGTTATGCGGTGGGGTGAACCACCAACGCGAAGGTAACGCACAACCCTGTGAGGGTTGAGTACCGACGCCGATGCAGCCGTTGCCGCCAGGGATAAACCACAGCGTGAAATCATTGTTATGCCAGTTCGCGTGCGCACGCAGCCGGGTCAGGAACCCTTGTAACTGCTGCACGCTGTCACGTAACTGTTGATGCTGCTGCCAGCGCTGCCAGCTGTGCATTGCACCAAGGCTAAGTATGCCGGCGATAACCATAACGATGAGCAGCTCAGGCAAGGTAAAACCGGCGTTCGGGTATTTGTTCATGGCGCTCACTCTGTGCTTAAGTCAGAGCGACGACAAGCATCGAAGCGGCAGGATGGAATTTATCGCGCAGGAGAGTTTTGCACGATGCAGGCAGAGACAAATTTATGCGAGACAGATGCAAAATACGCATAAAAAAACCCTGCACGATGGCAGGGTTTCAGCTTGATGCAGGAGCGTTAGACCGCCACTGGCGCTTTGATCGCTGGATGCGGGTCGTAACCTTCGATCTCGAAATCCTCGAAGTTGTAATCGAAGATAGAGGCAGGTTTACGCTTGATCACCAACTTCGGTAACGGGCGTGGTTCGCGCGTTAGCTGCAGCTGCGCCTGCTCCAGATGGTTGCTGTACAGATGCGTGTCGCCGCCGGTCCAGACAAAATCACCCACTTCCAGATCGCACTGCTGAGCCACCATATGCACCAGCAGCGCATAGCTGGCGATATTGAACGGCAGGCCGAGGAAGATATCGCACGAACGCTGATACAGCTGACAAGAGAGCTTGCCGTTCGCCACGTAGAACTGGAAGAACGCATGGCAAGGTGCCAATGCCATTTGGTCCAGCTCACCCACGTTCCATGCCGACACAATAATGCGGCGTGAATCAGGATCACGTTTTAACTGCTCAATCACTTTGCTGATCTGGTCAATCTCTTCACCTGAAGCACTGCCCCAGCTGCGCCACTGCTTACCGTAAACTGGCCCCAGATCGCCATTCTCATCGGCCCACTCATCCCAAATTGTCACCTTGTTATCTTTCAGATAAGCAATATTGGTTTCGCCTTTGAGGAACCACAACAGTTCATGAATGATTGAACGCAGGTGCACCTTCTTGGTGGTGACCAGCGGAAAACCTTCCTGCAAATTGAAACGCATCTGGTGGCCGAAAATAGACAGCGTGCCGGTACCGGTACGGTCGGCTTTCTCTGCGCCTTCATTCAGCACATGTTGCATTAAGTCCAGATACTGTTTCATTTTACCTCACGAGTTTGTTGCTGCGGACGACGACGGTACGCCCAAATCATCATAACCACACCGGCCACAATCATTGGGATTGAGAGGATCTGCCCCATGCTGATGCCGCCTTCGAACAGACCCAACTGCGCATCCGGCTGGCGGAAGAACTCCACAATAATGCGGAATGCGCCGTAGCCAATCAGGAACAGTCCGGAGACGCTGCCCATCGGACGCGGTTTACGAATAAACAGGTTGAGAATGATGAACAGGATGATGCCTTCCAGGAACAACTCATACAGCTGCGAAGGATGACGCGGCAGCACACCGTAGGTGCTCAGCAGTTGCTGATATTGTGGGTTGTTGGCCGCCAGCGCAATGTCTTCGCTGCGGGAACCAGGAAACAGCATGGCAAATTTGAAGTTCGGGTCGACACGGCCCCACAGCTCACCATTGATGAAGTTACCGAGACGACCGGCACCCAAACCAAAGGGAATCAGCGGTGCAATAAAGTCTGACACCTGGAAGAAAGTACGCTTGGTGCGGTGCGCAAACACCAGCATTACCACAATCACCCCAATCAGACCGCCATGGAACGACATGCCGCCATCCCAGACTTTGAACAGATACAGTGGATTGTCGAGGAACAACGGCAAGTTATAGAACAGCACGTAGCCGATACGGCCACCGAGGAACACGCCGAGGAAGCCCGCATACAGCAGATTTTCCACTTCCTCTTTTTTCCAGCCGCTGCCAGGTTTATTGGCCCGGCGCACCGCCAGCCACATAGCAAATACAAAGCCCACCAGATACATCAAGCCGTACCAGTGAAGCGAAATCGGTCCGATAGAGAAAATTACCGGATCGAATTGGGGAAACGAAATGTAGCCGTTAGTCATCTTTCACCATCGATTTTTCTGCCCTGAAAACGGGTCTGGCTAAGGGGTCATACAATAAAAGGCTGCGCATGATAGCACAGCCGCTTTTCACAAATGGCGTGGAAATGTAAACGCCGTTAACGGCCGCCGCGAATCAAACCACCTAAACCACGGCGTTCCATAAAGGCGGAAACCAGATGCCGCACTTCTGAAGCGGTGTGCGCCGCCACACCCTGCTCGCTCAGCTTCTGCGTTTCTTCGTGGTCGAGATGGCGCAGAAGGTATTTCACGCGCGGTATGTTTTTCCCGTTCATGCTGAGGTGGTGATAACCCAACCCCACCAACAGAGCGACACACATCGGATCGCCAGCCATTTCACCACACAGGCAGAGTTCCAGCTTGGCCTGATGGGCTTCGTGAGCAATGGTTTGCAACGCGCGCAGCATCGCCGGATGCAGCGGATCGTAGAGATTCGCCACGCGGGTATTGTTGCGATCCACCGCGAGCAAATATTGAGTGAGATCGTTGGTCCCCACGGACACAAAGTCCACGCGATCGGCCAGATGCGGGATCAAGAACAGCATCGAAGGCACTTCGATCATCACGCCAATACGCGGTTTGGGGATCACATAACCCAGCATCTCTTCCACTTCACGACCGGCACGATCGATCAGGCGACGCGCATCATCGATCTCATCGATGTGGCTGATCATCGGTAGCAAAATGCTGAGGTTGCCTGACGCCACGTTGGCGCGCAGCATCGCACGCACCTGCACCAGGAAGATTTCCGGCTGGTCGAGCGTCAGACGGATACCCCGCCAGCCCAGACACGGGTTTTCTTCACTGATCGGCATATATGGCAGCTGTTTATCTGCGCCGATATCCAGCGTACGCAGCGTCACCGGCTTGTCGTAGAACAGCTGCAACATGCCCTGATACTGCGCCACCTGCTCCTCTTCAGAAGGGAAGCCGTTTTGCAGCATAAACGGAATTTCGGTGCGGTAGAGGCCGATGCCATCCACCCAGCTATCCAGCGCCTGTTCATGCTCTGGGCTCAGGCCGGCGTTGAGCATCACCTGCACACGTTCGCCGCTTTTCAGCTCGCCGGGCTGTTCCACCACGCCTTCGGCCATCTTACTCAGCGCGTTCTCTTCGCTGATTAAGCGTTGATACTCCTGTACCAGCACCGGTTCAGGATCGATCAGCACTTCGCCGCGATAGCCATCAACGATTAACAGGCGTTTATTGAGATGCGCAGGGATGATATCCGCGCCCATCACGGTGGGAATTCCCATGGCGCGCGTCAATATCGCCGCGTGAGAGTTAGCCGCGCCATCGCGCACTACCACACCCGCTAAACGCTCTTGTGGCAGCTCTGCCAGGGTGGTTGCGGTGAGTTCGTCGGCGACCAGCACAAAGCGTTCTGGCCACGCGTTAGTGCCGACCAGCGTATCATCGAGATGGAAGAGCAAGCGCTGACCGAGCACGCGTAGATCGCCCGCACGTTCGCGCAGGTATTGATCCTGCAAATTGGCAAACTGTTCAGCGAATTTCTCGATCACCGTTTTAACCGCCCACTCGGCGACCGATCCGCGATCGATCTCAGCAAAGAGATCCTTTTTCAGACGCGCATCGGTTAACAGGTGTGAGTAAAGATCGAAGATCGCCGCACTCTCTTTCTGCACGCTGGCAGCAAAGCGCTTACTGAAGCGGCGAAACTCATTGCTGGCTTCACTCATCGCGACGCTTAAACGTTCACGTTCGCGCTGGACATCCAGCGTGGAAGCCGCAGAGACCTGATCGAGCAGCGGCTGGGTTTCATCAACCCAACCCGGCGCCACGGCCACGCCTGGCGCTGCTGCAATCGCTTTAACGCGCGTCTGACGGAACTGACCAAACAGCTGGCCCAGTTGGGATTGCGACAGGAGTCCGGCCATTTGCGTCGCCAGCGTGACCAGGAAAGACTCTTCGCTTTCATCAAACTGGCGATGTTCACGCTGCTGCACCACCAGCACGCCAAGCAACTGGCGTCGGCTGATGATCGGCACACCGAGGAAGGAGCGATAACGCTCTTCTTTTACTGAGGGAATGTATTTGAAGCTGGGATGGCTCTGCGCGTCGGCAAGGTTAATCGGCTCGGCTAAGCGCCCAACCAGCCCGACAATACCTTCATCAAACGCCAGCGTGATGGTGCGACCGCGCGGCTTTTTAAGCCCGCGCGTCGCCATCAGGTAATAGCAACGCCTGTCGTGATCGGCGAGATACACCGAGCAAACCTCGGTTTCCATCGCAAGGCAGATTTCATTTACCAAGATGTCGAGTGCTTCATTCAGACGCGGAGCACTCGCCACTTTTTCTACAATTTCGCGCAACTGAGTGAGCATAAAGGGCGTGGCCTATCCTCTTTTACGTCGATGGGCGGCGTTGTTGTTACTACGCTGCCCCGCACTCTCCTGCATAGACATCACTACGCCCGCAAATTCTTTCATGACCCGACGATAAACGTCGCGTTTGAAAGAGACCACCTGGCGCACCGGATACCAGAAGCTGACCCAGCGCCAGCCGTCGAATTCCGGCGTGCTGCTGTGCTGCACATTGATCTCCGCGTCACTACACATCAACTGCAGAAGAAACCACTTTTGTTTCTGGCCGATACACACCGGCTTTGTGTCCCAACGCACCAAACGTTTTGGCAACTTGTAACGTAACCAGTTACGGGTTGAAGCAAGTATTCGAACATCTTTGCGGTGTAAACCCACTTCTTCGAACAGTTCGCGATACATCGCCTGTTCAGCAGTTTCACCCGGATTGATGCCTCCCTGAGGAAATTGCCAGGAGTGCTGTCCAAAGCGCCTGGCCCATAACACTTGTCCTTGCCTGTTACAGATTACGATACCAACATTCGGGCGGTAGCCATCATCATCGATCACTGGACTACCTCAAAGCTAAATTTGAATAGCCTGATTGTTTCACACTCCTTACAGGCGGTAAACCACTGGATATCCGGGGAGATAGCAGAATAAAAACAGGATAACTCACAGAGTTTAGCCAAGTTATGAACAGCCAGGCACTTTTAAGGGCGATCTTATGCACCTTTTCTGTGGATAGCTTTGTGCAGAACACGGGAATGAGTTGAATAACCGCTTCAGAAAAATCTCATTAAGGCAGCCATGCATAGCACTAAAAACGCTATTAATCATATTGATAGGAAAAAATCGCGACTCAATATTGATAAGGATCCAGAGTAAATAACAGAGAGGTTTTATCATCTGCTCAAAGATCCACCAGCGACGCATTTATCCACAGAGAATGCCCTAAACCTGGTCAAATAAAGGAAAAAAAGCGTTCAAATCGCTAAAGTCAAGGCTGTAAATCGAAACAGGGGTTGTTCTGAAGGGGCTTATCCCACTTTTCTGTGGATAACTAGGTTTAAGATCCTGTTCATTGTCGATAACAAGCTGGGATAACCTTGTCATAGCACTAAAGACTGCGGGACAATCGCCATAAAAAAGCATGCTGAATCATGCTATTATCACGGTTATTCAATCTGTAGACATGTGGAAAACCCATAGTCACGCAAGCTGTTCATCCTTTAACCAATATGAGTTTTGCCATGAATTCCCCTGCTTTATTGCCGACACCGCCTCAAGATGAAGTGGAATTGCTGCAACGCGCACAACAGCTGGCAGGCCAAACCTTTGCGGCTCTGGCCGCACAGCTGGGTTTACCCGTGCCCGCGAACTTGAAGCGCGACAAAGGCTGGGTCGGCATGCTGATCGAGTTACATCTCGGTGCCAGTGCCGGGAGTAAAGCAGAACAGGATTTCGCGCATCTGGGTATCGAACTCAAGACCATTCCTGTGGACGCGCAGGGCAAGCCGTTGGAAACGACCTTTGTCTGTGTGGCACCCCTCACCGGCAACAGCGGGGTCACCTGGGAAACCAGTCATGTACGCCATAAACTTTCTCGCGTCCTGTGGATCCCGATTGAGGGCGATCGCGCCCTGCCGTTGGCGGAGCGCCGCGTCGGCTCACCGCTGCTGTGGCATCCGAGTGAAGAAGAAGATCAACAGTTGCGCGAAGACTGGGAAGAGTTGATGGATATGATCGTACTCGGTCAGGTCGAGCGTATTACCGCGCGCCACGGCGCCTGGCTGCAAATCCGCCCGAAGGCGGCCAACAGCAAAGCGCTGACGGAAGCTATCGGTGAGCACGGAGAGCCTATAATGACGCTACCACGCGGTTTTTATCTCAAGAAAAGCTTCACCGGCCCGCTGCTGGCGCGCCATTTTTTACTGTGATTTTCTGAAACAGATATACGACGGGCTCCGCTTGTAGCAAGGCGACAAGCGTGAGCAGTCAACGCAGGTGCAGGCTGAACCAGGACGTGTATAATCGCCGTTTAATATTCGTTTAGATTAGGATTAAAGGTCACATGTTTGACTGGATTGCTGATCCCAATGCCTGGCTGGCACTGGGAACATTAACCATTCTGGAAGTGGTTCTGGGTATCGACAACATTATCTTCCTCTCTCTGGTAGTGGCGAAACTCCCCAAACATCAACAAAACAAAGCGCGTCGTCTCGGCTTAATGGGTGCCATGCTGATGCGCCTTGGCTTGCTGGCCTCCATCGCTTGGGTTGTACGTCTGACTAACCCGCTGTTTTCCCTGATGGATCATGCTTTTTCCGCGCGCGATTTGATTCTGTTGTTTGGTGGTCTGTTCCTGCTGTGGAAATCCAGCATGGAGATCCATGAGACCATCGAAGGCGGTGAAGGGGAACACAAAACCAACGTCCACTCCTTCCTGGGTGCCATCGTGCAGATCATGCTGCTGGATATCATCTTCAGCCTTGATTCGGTGATAACCGCCGTGGGCTTATCGGATCATCTGTTCATTATGATGGCGGCGGTGGTGATTGCCGTATTGATGATGATGTTCGCGGCGCGCACTATCGGCGAGTTTGTGGAACGCCACCCATCGGTCAAAATGTTGGCGTTAGCCTTCCTGATTCTGGTCGGCTTTACCCTGATTCTGGAGAGTTTTGGCATTCATGTACCAAAAGGTTACATTTATTTTGCCATGTTCTTCTCAATGGCGGTGGAGTGCCTGAACCTCATGCGCAGCAAGAAGAGCGCGGCTTAGCGTTGTCAAGGGCGAGCGCATCTCGCCCTTTAATTTTAGGAATGATGCGATTACGTCAGCCAGCAAAAGCATTTATTACTACACTTTTGCAGTTGAAGTAGGTTGAGGGAGATAAGAATGAAAGGGTTGGTAAGTGCAGTTGGATTGATGCTGGTCGCGCTGACGTTAAGCGGTTGCAGCAGTAATTATGTGATGGCGACCAAAGATGGTCGCATGATTCAGACCGATGGTAAGCCGTCCATCGATAAAGAGACCGGTCTGGTGCAGTACACCGATGAGCAAGGTCATGAAATGCAGATCAATGGTGACGAGGTTTCCACCATCATTGAGCGTTAAGTGCCAAATTCCATCGCCTGCACAACTTTTCCCCCTGTGCAGGCGATTTCCCGAACTTTCCCCCCTTCCTTCCGCGCTGCTTCACAGGCTATAGTCCCAGAGGACACAACATTCCATTTCATAATGAAAAAAGGAAGCCGGCAATGCATTATCACCGCATCCCCCACAGTACGCTGGAAGTCAGCCAACTGGGATTAGGAACCATGACGTTTGGTGAGCAAAACAGCGAAGCCGACGCCCACGCGCAACTGGATTACGCGATTAGCAGCGGTATCAACCTGATTGATACTGCTGAAATGTATCCGGTGCCGCCGCGCCCGGAAACTCAGGGATTAACTGAACAGTACATCGGCAGCTGGCTCAAAAAGCGCGGCAGCCGCGACAAAATCATTCTGGCGAGCAAAGTGGCTGGGCCGGTGCGCGGCGCAGATGCGTCGATCCGCCCACATCAGGCACTGGATCGCAAAAACATCCGTGAAGCTTTGGATGCCAGCCTCAAACGTCTCAATACCGATTACCTCGACCTCTATCAGCTGCACTGGCCGCAACGCCAGACCAACTTCTTCGGCAAGCTGGGTTATCAGTACACCGAGAATTCGGTGCCTGTCACTCTGCTGGAGACGCTGGAAGCGCTGACCGAGCAAGTACGCGCCGGTAAGATCCGCTACATTGGCGTCTCAAATGAAACCGCCTGGGGCGTGATGCGCTATCTGCAACTGGCGGAAAAGCATGAGCTACCGCGTATTGTCACCATCCAGAACCCGTACAGCTTGTTGAACCGCAGCTTTGAAGTTGGCCTGGCTGAGATTAGTCAGCATGAAGGTGTTGAGCTGCTGGCCTACTCCAGCCTGGCGTTTGGTACCTTAAGCGGCAAGTATCTCAATGGTGCAAAACCTGCAGGCGCGCGTAACACCCTGTTCAGCCGCTTTACCCGCTACAGCGGTGAGCAGTCGAACCAGGCGATTGCCGCTTACGTGGAATTAGCCAAAAAGCACAATCTGGATCCTTCGCAGATGGCACTGGCTTATGTGCGTCAACAGCCGTTTGTCGCCAGCACCCTGTTGGGCGCAACGACGATGGAACAGCTGAAGATTAACGTGGAGAGTTTCAATCTGACGCTGAGCGCCGAAGTGTTAGAGGAACTGGAAGCGATTCATCGCCAATATACGTACCCTGCACCTTAATTTCTATTTGCATATTGGTTGCGTTTTTTGACCTGGTGCGCATAAATGCGCACCCTACAACTGACTGGCGTTTTCTGTTACCCATGTGCCCGGTTTGCGCATTAACGCGATCGATATTGTAGGGTCGCCATTGATGGCGACCTGATTGAATTCCGCACCGGTTAACGCCGCGATTTCCACCACAGCAGCGCAATTGCCACCGCAAAAATCGCGCCGAAACCGACACCGGTTGCCACGGCTGGCGTGCCCAGCTTAATGGCGATGGTATACAGTCCCAGCATCACCAACATCGCGATGTTTTCACCGAAATTCTGCACCGCTATGGCATTTCCCGCGCCGACAGAATCTTTGCCGCGCTCCTGCAGCAATGCATTGAGTGGCACCACGAAGAAACCGCCCAGCGCACCAATCACCATCAGCACCAGGTAGGCGTTGAGCAGGCTGGCTTGCAGTGAGAACACCACCACCATCACGCCGATCAATATCCCTGCGGGCATACAGCGGCGCACGGTCTGCAGCGTGACCAGTTTTGCCGCTGCGGCCGCCCCGATCACGATACCAATCGCCACCATGGCATTGAGGGTTGTCGGCGTTTTATTGTCGGTGATGCCGAGCGCCACCGGCACCCACAGCACCAGCAGAAAACGCAGCGTTACCCCTGCCCCCCAGAACATACTGGTGCCGAGCAGCGAGAAACGTGTTTCTCCGTTGCGCCACAGCAGCAAACCCGAATCCGCGAAGCTGCGCAGCATCGCAGCGAAGTGCCAGCTTTGCCCGGGTCGCGCCGCCAGCAGCTTAGGAATAAAGATATTCGCCACAACCGCCAGCGCGTAAGTGAGTGCACACACAATCAGTGCCGCCAGCAGATTCCAGTCAGCGAGAATCCCGCCCGCCACTGAACCGAGCAGGATGGCCGCAATGGTCGATGACTCCATCAGCCCATTGGCCTTGACCAGTCGCTCACCGCTGGTGATCTCGGTCAGGATGCCGTATTTGGCTGGCGAATAGGACGCCGCGCCGATGCCCACCAGCGTGTAGCCGAGGAACGGGTTAAACCCAAAACAGATAATCAGTGCCCCCAGCAGCTTTAAGCTGTTGGCGAACATCATCACCCGCCCTTTGGCAAAGCTGTCTGCCATCTGGCCGACAAAAGGCGCGAGCACGATGTAAGTGGCCACAAACATCATCTGTAATATTGGCTGGCTCCAGTCGGGATAGAGCTGGCTTTTCAGTACCGCCAGGGTGGCAAACAGCAGCGCATTGTCGCCAAAGGCCGAGAAAAACTGTGCCACAATCACCGCCATCATGTTGCGTGACAGCAAAGGTGAATCCGGGTTAACTGCCTGGCTCATGCCTGTTCCTCTCCGGCCAGCTGTTTCAGGCTGACGTAGTCTGGTTTGCCACTGCCGAGCTGCGGCAGCTGTTTCATAAAGCGGATGTCACGCGGCACCGCGAGTTCTGGCGCGCCAATGTCACGTGCGGCTTTGAGCAGCCGATCGCGGCTCAACTCGGTGTCAGTAGTAAACAGCACCAAGGCTTCACCGCGATGACCGTCCGGACGCAACGAAGCTGCATGCTGTTTGTCGCCGGAGGCTTTCAGGGCAATCTGCTCGACGCTCTCCAGTGACACCATCTCACCGGCGATTTTAGCAAAGCGCTTAGCTCGGCCCTGAATCTGGCAGAAACCGCCCTCATCGAAGCTGACGATATCGCCGGTATCGTACCAACCCGGCTCCATCTCGCCTTCGCCGTTATCCGCCACTGGCTTCTCCAGCACGCCCGGATTCTCGACGCGTAGGTAGCCGTTCATCACGTTTGGCCCGCGCAGTTGCAGGCGACCGCCCTGCTCAATGCCCGGCACCGAAATCAGGCGCGAATCCATACCCGGCAGGATTCGCCCCACGGTGTGCGTTTTCGCCGCCATCGGTACGTTGATTGCCACCACGGGTGCGCACTCGGTGACGCCATAACCTTCAAGGATGCGAATGCCGTACTTCTCCATATAGATCTGGCGCGTGCCTTCCTGCAGCTTTTCAGCTCCCGCCACCACGTAGCGCAGTCGCGCAAAATCATACGGGTTGGCAAAGCGCGCATAGTTGCCGAGGAAGGTCGAGGTACCAAACAGCACGGTGCAGTTACGGTCATACACCAGCTCCGGCACGATGCGGTAATGCAGCGGACTCGGATAGAGAAACACCTGTGCGCCGGTCAGCAGCGGCGTGAACAGGCCAACCGTCAGGCCAAAGGCATGGAACAGCGGCAACGCCGACATAAAGCGGTCACGCGGGGTGAAGTCCGCCACGGTACGGATCTGTTCAACGTTGGCCAGCAGGCTTTTATGCGAGTGCACCACGCCTTTAGGATTGCCTTCCGATCCCGAGGTGAACAGCACCATCGCGGCGTCTTCCGGCTGCTGCGGGACCTGCGCACGGCGTGGCATCAGCAGGTGCGCCACAATCCACAGCTTGTCTTTGAGGGTGACGGTGTCTTTCAGGTCTTCCAGGTAGATCCACTGCACTTCCGTGAGCCCCTGCGGCAGATGCCACAAGTTGCCCTTTTCGAGGAACTGACGTGAGGTGAAGACGGTTTTCACCTGTGAAGCGGTCAGCGCTGCACGCATGCCGTTCACGCCTGCGGTGTAGTTGAGCATCGCCGGAATGCGTCCGCGCAGCGAGGCACCCAGAATCGCCGCCGCTGTCACGGTGGCATTCGGCAGCAGCAAGCCAACATATTCGCCCTGCTGGCTGTAACGCTCAAGTATACGCCCCACACCCAGCGACTTTTTCAGCAGTCCGGTGTAGCTGTCCGGCTTGAAATTGATGTCTTCGATGCACGACTTGGTCAGGCCATAGCGCTGACGTGCATTGAGAAACGCCTCAAACAGTGTTTCACGAGGACGCACCGCCATACGCGCTTCCATCATCACATGATGTAAATGCTCACCCGCCAGCTGGCGACGATCGCGCGCGCGTTTGGCTTCAGGCATCGGGATAATGGTGGCGGGCAATACGCTTAAGGTGATGCGCGGGAACAGGCGACGCTTGAACACGCCCGCCAGGCGACCAAACGGAGTGTATTCCGCGCCCTCAATGCGCATCGGCACCACGGTGGCGCCGGATTTCGCCGCCACAAAGCCCGCACCGCTGTAGATTTTCATCAGTGAGCCGGTGACGGTGATACGCCCTTCCGGGAAGATTACCACCGGACGGCCTTCGTTGATCATGCGCACCAGATGTTTGATCGACATCGGTTTGGTGGGATCGAGGGGCACAAAATCGATGATCGGCTTGAGGAGGCGCATAAACCACTGATCGCTGATCGACGAATAGACGGCGAACACCGGTTTGATCGGCAGGAACAGGGCCACCAGCACGCCATCCAGGAATGACATGTGGTTGGGGGTGATCAGCACTTTTTCTTTATGCAGAGCGGTGAGATCGCCACGCAGTTCTACCCGCCATAACAGGCGGAAGAGGAAACGCAGAACAGTGAATAGCATGCCAACTCCTTAGCAGCGGTAAAAAATGGCTCTTACCTTGCAGGATCTGGCGATTTTCGACAAGTAGCGCGGTGATTTATCGTGATGAATTCAGGTGCGCATCAATGCGCTCCCCAGGGCTTTGTAGAGCCGCCATTTATGCCGCCATGCTCGTCAGTTAAGCACTCAGGCTGCTTATTAATAAGTGGCCTGTCTTTTCAGTGCGGGCTCTGCCGCCACTACTGCCCCCTCTGGGCCGTCCTCGCGCCGCTAAAGCGGTACCTTCGACTTCCACGTCGTGCCGGACGGACCGTTCGCGGATGACCATCCATGGTCGGCCGCGAACTGCCCCACGCCTCCCCGCGTGGGGCTCCTGGCCCAACGTAAAAGTCTCAGCGCTGCGGATAACCCTAAGGGGGCAGCAGAGGCGTCATGGCCTCAGGCAATGTGCCCTTTTTAACAACACGCACTGAAGCTAATGAGCCGTCTGGGGCCGCACCGGGGCAGGCATCCGCAGCGCTGAACGGAGTGAGTATGCCAGGAGAGCCCGCAGGACGCGGGCGAAAGGTGGCGCTGGAACATGGATGTTCCATCGGCACCGGTCCGTAAGGCAGACGAGTGAAGTGAAGGTACCGCGTAGCGGCGCGAGGACCGCCGGCCCCGGTGCGGCCCCAGACGGCGTTATAGTCGGTCGCTTAGCAGACAAGCATGACGCCATTGATGGCGTTATCGTCAGTCCTTAACAGACAAGCATGACGCCATTGATGGCGTTATCGTCAGTCCTTAACAGACAAGCATGACGCCATTGATAGCGACCTGCCGAATGATTACGCCGTTCTAAAAAAATTACCCCTGCCAGCCGCCGCCCAGCGCGGCAATCAGCTCCACGCTGCTCACCCACTGCGTGCTCTGCAACGATAACAGGCTCTGCTGCTCGGTCAGGCTGCTGTTTTCGGTGGTCGCGACGTCGAGATAATCAATCATCCCGGCATCATACTGATTGCGCGTGACCCGCGCCGACTCTTGCGCGGCGGTGGTGGCTAACTGCTGTGACGCGATCTCGCCCTGCAGCGTATTCAGCTGCACCAGATAATCTTCCACTTCGCCCATCGCGGTGAGCACCGACTGGCGGTAATCCGCTACGCTGGCGTCATAGGCGGCGCGCGCCTGCTCCACCTTGGCGGAAGTAGCCCCGAAGTCCAGCAGCGTGCCACTCAGTTCTGGCCCCAACGACCAGACGCGATTCGGCAGCGAGAACAGGCTGTTGATCGCCGACGAACTGACACCGCCGCTGGCACTTAACGTCAGGTCCGGGTAGTAACCGGCAATCGCCACGCCGACAGCAGCATTGGCGGCCGCAACGTTACGCTCGGCATAGGCAATATCAGGCCGACGCTGCAGCAGTGCCGAAGGCAGGCTGTTAGGAATCGCAGGCAGCGTGGCATTCAGCTTCGCCACCGGCAGGGAGAAATCAGCAGGCGCACGCCCCAGCAGCAGCGCAATGGCGTGCTCCGACTGCGCGCGCTGCCATTGGTAATCCTGCGCCGTGGCACGCGCGCTCTCCAACTGCATCTGCGCCTGTGCCAGCGTGGCACGTGATTCACTGCCCGCTGAATACTTATTCTGAATCACCGTCAGATAACGCTGGTAGGCGTCGATGCTGCGCTGATACAAGGCAATTTTTTCGTCGAGAATACGCAGCTGGAAGTAGTCCTGCGCCAGCTCAGATTGAGCGCTGAGCGTAATGTTCGCCAGCTCGGCCTTACTCGCCTGAGCACTGGCTTTGTTCTCTTCCAGCGTACGGCGCAGCTTGCCCCACAAATCCAGTTCCCAGCTGGCGCTGAGATCGGCGGCGTGCGCGTTGCTGACGCTGCGCTGCCCGGTGGCGCTGGAACGGCTGCCGCTGCGTGTGCTGCTGGCATCGTAACTCACCGAAGGGAACAGCGCGGCGCGTGACTGCGACGTCAGCGCCTGGGCTTCACGGTACTGTGCCGCATAGCTGGCCACGTTTTGGTTGGAGATGCTCACCTGGCTCAGCAGACTGCTAAGGGTATCGTCGTGATACACCAGCCACCATTCCCCCTTGCTTTGCGCATCCTGCGGCGTGGCCTGCTGCCAGCCTTTGGCCTCTTTAAAGTGGGTTGGCATCGCCATCGTGGGGCGTTGATAATCAGGGCCAACAGCACAACCCGCCAACAGCAGCGCCATCACGATTGGCGTCAATTTTAGAGACATTTTCATCTATCAGGATTCCACATGGCGCATCCGCTGCCACTGACGTTTGGTGGCACGGCTTAAACGATCAAGCCAGAGATAAACCACTGGCGTAGTAAACAGCGTCAGCAGCTGGCTCAACGCCAAACCGCCGGCAATCGCCAGCCCGAGCGGGCTGCGTAAATCGGCATCGCCGCCGCTGCCCAACGCCAATGGCAAGGCACCAAAAAAAGCGGCCAGCGTGGTCATCATGATCGGGCGGAAGCGCATTAAACAGGCCTGAGTGATCGCCTGCTGCGGCGACATGCCTTTAGTGCGCTCAGCGTGGATCGCAAAGTCGATCATCATGATGGCGTTCTTCTTCACGATACCGATCAGCAGAATAATGCCAATCAGCGCGATCACCGTCAGTTGGGTGTTGGTGAGCAACAGCAGCAGCAGTGCGCCCACCCCCGCCGACGGCAGCGTCGAGAGAATGGTAATCGGGTGGATATAGCTCTCATATAGCACGCCCAGCACGATATACACCGCTGCCAGCGCCGCCAGAATCAGCCAAGGCATGGTGGCGGTGAGCTGGGCGAAGGCCGCCGCCGTACCCGCGAAGCCAGCCTGAATGGTGGACGGCAGACCGAGTTGCGCCATCGCCTGTTTGATCAGTGCCTGCGCCTGCTCCAGTGACACGCCATCGTTGAGGTTAAACGCCACCGTGCTGGTCGCCGACTGGCCCTGATGCGCCACCGACAGCGGTGCATTACCGCCCACAAAGCTGGCAAACGCGGAGAGCGGCACGCGATCGCCGCTGTCATTGATCACGTAAAGCTCTTTGAGTATCTCCGGATCGCGCGTGTAGCTGCTCTGTAGTGACATCACCACGTGATACTGATTCAGCGTGTGGTAGAGCGTGGCCACCTGACGCTGGCTAAAGGCGTTGTTGAGCATGGTATCCAGCATCTGCACATTCACCCCCAGACGTTTGGCGCGGTCGCGATCGATATTGATCACCACTTCCTGCCCACCGGTTTGTGAGTCGGAATCCACGCTGTTGAGCTGTGGGATCGCCGCCAGCGCCGCCTGCACTTTAGGCGTCCACTCACGCAGCACATCCAGATCGTCCGCCTGCAAGCTGTATTGATAGGTGGCGTTGGCGCTGCGTCCACCGATATGCAAATCTTGCGCGGCCATCAGGAACATCTGCGCACCGGCAATATGACTGGTCTTCATACTCAGGCGGTTAGCCACTTCGGTGGCGGTGGCATCACGGTCGCTGAAATCTTTCAGGCGCACAAAGAAGTTGGCGCTGTTGCGCGAGCCAAACATACCGCTGCCCATCGACGACATCACACTCTCGACCGCCGGATCGGACTGGATGATTTTGGTAAACTCCAGCATCTTCGGTTTCATCGCCTGGAACGAGATATTCTGATCGGCACGCAGAGCGCCCATCAGTAGCCCGGTATCCTGGTTGGGGAAGAAACCTTTCTGCACCACAGAGAACAGGAACAGATTGAGCAACACGGTCAGCACCAGGCTGAACATGGTGATCTTCTGGTGTGCCATCACCCACGCCAGACCGCGCGAATAGGCCGCCAGTAAGGCGTTCAACTGGTTTTCAATAAACTGATACAGCGGATGCGGGCGTTTACTGACTTTCGGTTTGGGCTTCAGCAGACGTGCGCACAGCATCGGCGTCAAACTCAGCGAGACGAACATCGAGATCAGCAGCGAGATGGTCAGCGTCACGGCAAATTCGCGGAACAACCGCCCAACAATACTGCCCATCAGCAGGATCGGAATAAACACCGCCACTAATGACATGGTCATCGAGAGCACGGTGAAACTCACCTCCTGCGCCCCCTTCAGCGCCGCGCGCAGTGGACTCAAGCCCTCTTCGATATGGCGAGTAATGTTCTCCAGCACCACGATGGCGTCATCCACCACAAAGCCAGTGGCAATGATCAGCGCCATCAATGACAGGTTATCGAGGCTGTAGCCCAGCAGATACATAAAGGCGCAGGTACCAATCAACGACACCGGCAACGCCAGCGCCGGGATCACCACCGCCTGCACGTTGCGCAGGAACACGAACACCACGGCAATCACCAGCAGCATGGCAATCAGCAAGGTTTCTTCGGTGTCGTAAAGGGATTCACGTACCGTGGGCGAGCGGTCCACCACCACTTTCAGTTGGGTATCGGCCGGCAGATCCTTCTCCAGCGCCGGTAACTGCGCTTTGATGGCATCAATGGTGTCGAGCATATTGGCACCGGCCTGGCGCTTAATCCCCACCATCACCGACGGCATTGAGTTCAGGAAGCCCGCCTGATACTGATCCTCGACTGAGTCGTAGACGGTGGCGACATCATGCAAACGCACCGCTTTGCCATCTTTATAGCTGACGATTAGGTTCTGATACTGTGCCGCTTTGTCTAACTGACCATTGCTGTCCACCACCCATGACTGACTGCTGCCTTGCAGAATGCCCTTGGGTTTGTTGGTGGTGCTGTTGGCAATCGCTTCGCGCACTGTATCCAGTGAAATACCGTATTGCGTCAGCTTGAGCGGTTGCAGATCGATGCGCACCGCTGGCAAGGCACTGCCCATCAGCGACACTTCACCCACGCCTTTGACCTGCCCCATCGCCTGCTCGATTTTACTTTCGGCGAGGTCGTAGAGTTCACCCGGCGTGCGCGTGGCCGACGTCAGCGCCAGCATCACAATCGGCGCATCGGACGGGTTGGCTTTGCGGTAGGTCGGCAGTGATTCCATCGAACTCGGCAGCAGGCTGCGTGCGGCATTGATCGCCGCCTGCACATCGCGCGCCGCGCCATTAATATCGCGGTCGAGGTCAAACTGCAAAATCACCGTGGTGGAGCCCTGCGAACTGCTTGAGGTCATCTCCGTGACGCCGGCAATCTGCCCCAGCGAACGTTCCAGCGGGGTGGCGACCGTGGCCGCCATGGTTTCCGGGCTGGCACCCGCTAAACTGGCGCTGACCATGATGGTGGGGAAATCCACCTGCGGCAGCGGCGCCACCGGCAGCAGCCGATAGCCCAATGCGCCGAGCAGCATGATCGCCAGTGTCAGCAGCAGCGTGGCGACCGGGCGGAAGATAAACAACCGGGTTAAATTCATTGCTCGTCTCGCACCTGCTGCTGCTTGCGTTGCATATAACGCTTGCCACGCTGCGCAATACCATCAAACCACAGGTAGATCACCGGCGTAGAGAACAGCGTCAGCACCTGGCTGACAATCAGCCCGCCGACAATCACCAGGCCCAGCGGCTGACGCAACTCGGCACCGGAACCCGACGCCAGCATCAATGGCAGCGCACCTAATAATGCCGCCATGGTGGTCATCAGAATCGGACGGAAACGCAGTAAACAGGCCTGATGAATCGCATCACGCGCGCTCATGCCCTGTTTGTTTTCGGCCTCCAGCGCGAAGTCGATCATCATAATCGCGTTCTTTTTCACGATACCGATTAGCAGAATCACCCCGATTAACGCAATCAGGCTGAATTCGCTACCCGCCAGCAACAGCGTGAGCAGCGCCCCCACCGCCGCTGAAGGCAGCGTGGAAAGAATCGTCACCGGATGAATAAAGCTCTCATACAGGATGCCCAACACCACATACATGGTGATCAACGCCGCCAGAATCAGCCACAGGGTGTTGCCCGTCGCGCTCTGGAACGCCGAGGTTTCCCCTTGGTAGCGCAGCGTAATGCTGGATGGCAAATTGAGCTGCTGCGTCACCTCGGCAATGGCTTTCTGCCCATCTTCCAGCGAATAACCCTTGTTGAGATTGAACGACACCATCACCGCCGGGAACTGGTTCAGGCGCATATGCATCAGCGATCCGGTGCGTTCGTGGATGGTGGCGATCGAGGTGAGTTTCACCATGCCCGTTGTGGTGGTGTCCGACGTGGTACTGCTATCCGATGAAGAGGATGAGCTGCTGCTCGACGAACTGCTGGTGGTGCTGCTGGTTGATGAACTGCTGGTCACTGGCAAATACACATCATCAAACGAAGCCGGTGACTGCTGATACTGTGGTGCCACTTCCAGCACCACGCGATACTGGTTAGCCTGGGTGAAGATGGTGGAGACCAGACGCTGACCGAAGCTGTTATACAGCGCGGTATCCACGTCTGATGCCGTAATGCCGTAGCGTGCGGCTTTGTCGCGATTGAGTTCCACATAGGCCACGCGGCCCTGATCCTGCAGGTTGCTGACCACACCGTTAAACTCCGGGCGCTTCTGCAGTGCGGAGATCATCTTCGGCGTCCAGCTCACCAGATTTTCACTGTCGGCATCATCGAGGGTGAACTGATACTGGCTCGGGGTGACCTGATCGTTCACCGTCAAATCCTGTGCCGGTTGCAGATAAAGCTGAATGCCTGCCACCTGCTCTGCCGCCTGCTGTAGCTGCTTGATCACCACATCGGCTTTATCATCACGCTCATCAAACGACTTAAGGTTGATCTGGATGCGCCCGCTGTTGAGGCTGGTATTACTACCGTCGATACCAATGGTTGAGGACAAGCTGTCCACCGACGGGTTCTGCAAAATCACTTTTGCCAGCGCTTGCTGGCGCTTTGACATCTCGCTGAACGAGACATCCTGTGACGCCACGGTCACGCCCTGAATCAGGCCGGTGTCCTGTGTCGGGAAGAAGCCCTTCGGGATAGCGATATACAGCAGCGCCGTCAGTGCAAAGGTCGCCAGCGCTACCAGCAGCGTCAGCTTTTGGTGGTTCAACACCACCGTGAGCAGGCGATCGTAACCGCGCACCAGCTTATCGAACACCTCCCCGCCTTTACGTGAGAAGCGTGACTGCTTCTCTTCCGGGATGTGCTGCAACAAATAGGCACACAGCATCGGCGTCAGCGTCAGTGACACCACCATCGACACCAAAATCGATACCGCCAGGGTAATGGCAAACTCGCGGAATAAGCGCCCCACCACATCGCCCATAAACAGCAGCGGGATCAGTACGGCAATCAGCGAGAACGTCAGCGAGATGATAGTAAAGCCAATCTGCTGCGAGCCTTTCAGCGCCGCCTGCATCGGCGTTTCGCCCTCCTCCAGCCGCCGTGAGATGTTTTCCACCACCACGATGGCATCGTCGATAACAAAGCCGGTGGCGATGGTCAGGGCCATCAGTGACAGGTTATTCAGGCTGAAATCGGCCAGATACATCACGCCGAAAGTTCCAATCAGCGACAGCGGCACCGCCACGCTGGGGATTAGCGTCGCCGCCACGTTACGCAGGAACAGGAAGGTCACCATCACCACCAGCGCCACCGACAGCATCAGCTCAAACTGCACGTCACTGATCGAGGCGCGAATGGTTTGGGTGCGGTCCGACAAAATCGTCATCTTCACGCCATCGGGCAGTGCCGCCTGCAAGGTTGGCAGTTGCGCTTTGATGCCATCCACCACCTGAATCACGTTGGCACCAGGCTGACGCTGTACGCTGATGACAATCGCCGGGCTGTTGTTCGCCCATGCAGACTGGAAGGTGTTTTCCGGGCCCTGTTCGATATGCGCGATATCTTTCAGGCGCAGTGCGGCACCGTTCTGATAAGTGATGATCAGATTGCCGTACTCGTCGGCGGTGCGCAGCTGATCGTTGGCATCAATGGTGACCGAATGGTATTTACCATCAAAGCCACCTTTCGAGCCGTTGACGTTGCTGTTGCTGATCAACGTATTGACGTCTTCCAGCGTCAGGTTGTGTGCTGCCAGCGCTTTGGGGTCCATCTGCACACGAATCGCCGGTTGATGCCCACCCGCCAGCGTCACCATGCCTACGCCGTTAATTTGCGACAGCTTGAGCGCCACGCGGGTATTGACCAGATCCTGCACCTGCGTCAGCGGCAGATTGTCAGAGCTGGCCGCCAGCGTGATCACTGCCGTGTCCGCCGGATTGACCTTCTTGTAGGTCGGCGGGTTCGGCAAGTCACTCGGCAGCAGGTTATTGGCCGCGTTGATCGCCGCCTGCACTTCCTGCTCGGCAACGTCCAGCGACAAATCGAGGCTGAACTTGAGGGTGATGATCGACGAGCCACCCGAACTGGTGGAGGTCATCTGGCTTAACCCGGCCATCTGGCCGAGTTGGCGCTCCAGTGGTGAGGTGACGGAAGACGCCATCACATCGGGACTGGCACCGGGATAGAGCGTGGTGACCTGAATGGTTGGATAGTCCACCTGCGGCAGTGCCGAGGTGGAGAGGAATTTGTAGGCAAAGATCCCGGAGATCAGCACGCCAACCATCAGCAGAATGGTGGCAACGGGACGCTGAATAAAGAGACGAGACGGATTCATTTTTTGGCCGCTGTGGCAGTTTTGCTGTCATCGGCCAGAGAGACTTTACTGCCGTTGGTCAGACGATCGATGCCCTCAGTCACCAGACGATCGCCCGGCTCTACGCCTTTAAGAATCGCCTGCTGGTCTTCGCCAAACGCAGGGCCGGTGGTGACCGCTTTGCGTGTCACGGTGTTGTCTTTGCCAATCACAAACACAAAGCTGCCATCGCTGCTGAGTTGCAGCGCCTGAGCCGGGATCACCGTGGCATTTTTCAGCACGTTGGTTTGCAGGCGCAGGTTGACGAACTGGTTAGCAAACAGCGACTCATCCTCGTTAGGGAATGACGCTTTCAGCTCAATGGTGCCGGTGCTGGTATCAATTTGGTTGCTGATAAACTGCACCGCTCCCTCTGCCAGTTGAGTGCTGTTGTCTTGGTCAAAGGCGACAGCGGGCAGACTCTGACCGTTGTGCAGGGCTTTAGTCAGCTGAGGGATATTGCTTTGCGGCACGCTAAAGGTCACGGCGGCAGGCTGCATCTGAGTCACCACCACAATGCCGGTGGTATCGGTGGTTTGCACCATATTGCCCGGATCGACCAGACGCAGACCGACGCGACCGCTGACTGGAGAAGTGATACGTGCGTATTCGATATCCAGCTTAGCGCTGGCGACCTGCGCCTGGTCCGCCGCCACGGCCCCTTTGTACTGGCCGACGGTGGCGGTTTGGGTGTCGAGATCCTGACGTGACAAGGAGTCCTGTGCTGCCAGCTTTTTGTAGCGCGCCAGCGTCAGTTCCGCGCTTTTCAGCAGCGCCTGATTTTGATTGAGATCGCCCTGATACTGCGCCAGCGTGGCCTGATAGCTACGCGGATCGATCTGCGCCAGCAGTTGTCCAGCGGCAACCTTCTGGCCTTCAGTAAAGAACACTTTCTCCAGCTGACCGGCCACGCGGCTGGTGACGGTGACGCTGGCATTGGGGATCACCGTGCCGAGCGCGTTGAGATAGACCGGCACATCGGCAGTGCTGGCCACACCACTGTGCACCAGGGTTGCGCCGCCCATCATCATTGCCATGCCCGGCGGCCCACCGGCACCGCCGCGATGGCCACCATGTTTACCACCCGGCGCACCGCCTGGCGGCATGCCTCCCGGTGGCATGCCCCCTCGCCCGCCTACCACACGCCAGATCACGCCCGCGACAATCAAAAGCACAATCAAAATAAGCAGCCATTTAAGCCAGCGGAAACGCGATTTGCGAGGGGAGTTAATTGTCATCGGACTCTTCAGATAAACAGGAAAAAGGAAAATCCCCTGTTAAGTCAGGGGATTATTTCAAAGGAAAATCATCACTGCTTGTATTATCGACTGAAGTGCCATGGAATTTCCATGGAGAAACCGTAAGGGTAATGTTAAGACTCTCAGGCTTTCCAGCCGCCCCCCAGTGCTTTATACAAGGTGATTTTCTGGCTCAACTGGCCCAGATGCGCGCTAATCAGCGACTGTTGCGAACTGTAAAGCGATCGTTGGGCCACTAATACATTGAGATAATTGTCTACGCCTTGCTTAAAGCGCAATTCGGAATAGTCGTAATCACGCTGATTCGCGCCGACTTCCTGTTGCAGCGCCGTCATCTGATCCTGCCAGGTATCCTGCCCGGCCAGCGCATCATTCACCTCTTTAAACGCAGTCTGGATCGCCTTCTCGTAATCAGCAATTTCAATGCGTTTCTCAATATGCGCGATATTGAGGTTAGCCTCGTTTTTGCCGCCGTCAAAAATCGGCAGATTTATCGATGGTACGAATGACCAGGCACCGGTGCCGCCACTGAGTAAATTACCGAGTGAGCTGCTGGTCGATCCTCCCGATGCGGTGAGCGTGATGCTTGGGAAGAACGCTGCGCGCGCAGCGCCAATGTTGGCATTCGCCGCTTTCAGCGTGTGTTCAGCCGCCATAATGTCAGGACGACGCGTTAACAAATCCGACGGTAATCCAGCCGGCGTGGCCGGGAACTGCCAGTTGGCATCCAGCGTGGCGTGCGACAACAGCGTCGGTGGCAAATCGGTGCCCACCAACAGGCGCAGCGCATCCACATCCTGACGCACCTGGCGCGTATAGCTGGCGACGTCTGCTTGTGCGGCGCGTACCGTGCTTTCTGCTTGCGCCAGATCCTGATCGCTGCTGGCCCCGCCGTCGTAACTGAGTTTCGTCAGGCGATACGACTCCTGCTGACTTTTGGCGGTGTTTTGCGCCAAATGCAGCAGATCGTTATCAGAGCCCAGCGTCAACCAGGCCGTCGCCACCTCGGAGATCAGCGTGATGCGCGTGGCGCGCTCGGTGGCGGCGGTGGAGAGATACTGCTCTTGCGCCTGATCGCGCAAGCTTTGTAGACGGCCGAAGAAGTCCAGCTCCCAGGATGTCACCCCAAGCCCAGCATTCAGCTCATGATAGGTCACCGGACCCGTGGTTTTGGTGTTGTAGAGGTTGCCAGGTTCATGCGCCGAGGTCTGGCTCGCCGTGGCATCGATCGATGGCATCAAGGCGGCGCGCTGCACCGTGACGCTCTGTTGTGCTTCCTGCACATTCAACGCCGCGACGCGCAGGTCGCGGTTGTTGTCGAGTGACAGCTGAATCAGGTTACGCAGCGTGGCATCGGTGAAGAAGTTCTGCCACGGCAAATCGGCCACGTTGCCCACCGCCGTGGGCTGATCGTAGTGCCCCACGGTTTCGGCTGGCATAGCCGGACGCTGGTAGTGCGGAGCCAGCGTACAACCCGCCAGCATCATCGCCAGCGGTAACAGCGCCATTCGGAAAGAATTAAGATTCATGAGTTGTCACCTCTACGGATGCTTTTTTCTTACGGGAGAAGAACTGCGACACCACCACATAGAACATGGGTACAAAGAAGATGGCGAGGAAGGTCGCGGTGATCATCCCGCCCGCTACCGCCGTACCAATCGAGTGCTGGCTACCCGCCCCTGCCCCGTTGGAAATAGTCAGCGGCAACACGCCGAGAATAAACGCCATCGAGGTCATGATAATCGGACGGATACGCAGCCTGGCCGCTTCCACCGCCGCTTCGACCAGCGTTTTACCTTCACGTTCGTGCAGCTCTTTGGCGAACTCGACGATCAGGATGGCGTTTTTCGCCGCCAGCCCCACCGTGGTGAGCAGCCCCACCTGGAAGAACACATCGTTCTGCAAACCACGCAGCAGCACCGCACTGATGGTGCCGAGGATGCCCAGCGGCACCACCATGATCACCGAGAACGGAATCGACCAGCTCTCGTAAAGCGCCGCCAGACACAGGAACACCACCAGAATCGAAATGATGTACAGCTGGGTGGTCTGGTTACCGGAGGCCTGCTCCTCATAAGAGATGCCGTACCACTGCACGCGGAAGCCTTTTGGCAGCTGTTTCGCTAACTGCTCAACCGCCTTCATCGCTTCGCCGGTACTCTGGCCAGGTGCAGGGGATCCAAGGATCTCTTCCGAGGTTAAGCCGTTAAAGCGTTCAAAGTGCGGCGAGCCATACACCCATTTGCCTGAGGCAAAGGCTGAGAATGGCACCATGGTGCCGCTGCTATTGCGGAAGTACCATTTATTGAGATCGGATGGTGTCACGCGTGAGTCCGCTTTACCCATCAGATAGACCTCTTTCACACGGCCGCCGTACATGAACTGATCGATATAACTCGATCCCCATGCCACGGAGAGCGTGTTGTTGATGTCGGTCATACTGAGGCCAAGCGCACTGGCGCGCTCGTCATTAATTTCCAGTTGATACTGCGGTTCATCTTCCAGACCATTCATGCGCACCTGTGTCAGATGCGGATCTTTGTTGGCCAGATCCACCAGCTGGTGGGTGGCATCCATCATCTGCTGATGGGTATGCGCGCCGGTATCCTGCAGATAGAGATCGAAACCGGTGGCGTTACCCAACTCCATCACCGCAGGCGGCACCATGGCGAAGATTTTGGCGTTCTTATAGTTGGCAAAGTGCGCCATCACCCGATTTGCCAAATCCTGCACGCTTTGCCCGCTGTGGGTACGGTCGCTCCAGTCTTTCAGACGCACAAAGGCCATGGCGTTACTTTGACCGCGACCGGCAAAGTTAAAGCCCGCCACACCAAAGGTGGTGGTGACCACGGAGGCTTCGTTCTTCTGCAGATAATCATTCAGGTCGTTGATCACCTGCTGAGTACGCTGGGATGAAGAGTTCACCGGCAGCGTCATCTGCACCATCATTAGCCCCTGATCCTCGCCCGGCAGGAAGGTGGTGGGTACGCGGGTGAACAAAAAGCCCGTCACGCCGACGATCACCAGGTAGATCACCAGGAACAGGCCGCGACGGGAAATCACCTTGCTGACGCCGCGCGTGTAGTGCATCGCGCCGCTATCAAACTTGCGGTTAAACCAGCCCGCAAAGCCAGTGGTTTTATGCTCGGCCGAGCTGGCTTTCAGCAATGTGGCGCAGAGCGCAGGGGTGAAGATCAAGGCCATGATCACCGACAGCGCCATCGCCGACACAATGGTGATAGAGAACTGGCGGTAGATCACCCCGGTAGAGCCGGAGAAGAACGCCATCGGCAGCAGCACCGCTGACAGCACCAGCGCAATACCAAAGAGCGCGCCCTGAATCTGCTGCATCGATTTGATGGTGGCAGTTTTCGGGTCGAGATGCTCTTCATGCATCACACGCTCGACGTTTTCCACCACCACGATGGCATCATCCACCAGCAAGCCTATCGCCAGCACCATCCCGAACATCGTCAGGGTGTTGATGCTGTAGCCGAATGCCGCCAGCACGCCAAAGGTACCGAGCAGTACCACCGGCACCACCAGAGTGGTGATCAGCGTGGCACGCAGGTTCTGCAGGAAGATCAGCATCACGAAGAACACCAGGATGACCGCTTCGATCAGCGTTTTCACCACTTCTTCAATCGAAGCACTGACCACCGGAGAAGTGTCGTACGGATACTGAATTTCAACGTTATCCGGCAGGGCATCTTTCAGATCGGCAATGGTCTGGCGCACCGCTTTCGCGGTATCCAGTTCATTCGCCCCGGTGGCGAGACGCAAGGCGATACCCGCAGCCGGTTTGCCGTTCATGGTGGCATCAATGCCGTAGGTCTGCGGCCCGAGCGCTACGCTGGCGACATCTTTCAGACGCACCTGTGAACCATCGGTATTGACCTTCAACAGCACGTTCTCGAACTGTTTCACCGTGGTGAAACGGGTTTTACCGAGAATCGTCGCCTGGCTTTTCGCGCCCTGAATGGTTGGCAAACCGCCGAGTGAACCGGAGGAGACCTGCACGTTCTGATTATCAATCGCCGTCGAGACATCGCTCGGCATCAGGTTGTATTTATACAACTTGGCCGGATCGAGCCAGATACGCATGGCGTATTCCGAGCCGAGCACCATGAAGTCACCAACGCCAGGCGTACGCGAAATCGGGTCTTCCAGTTTTGATACCAGCATGTCGGCCAAATCGCCGTTGGTTAGCTTGCCATCTTTGGAGATCAGCCCGATAACCATCATGAAGTTTTTCTGGTATTTACGGATACGGATACCCTGATCGGTTACCGTGCTGGGCAACTGTGATTCCGCCAGTGAAACGCGGTCCTGCACCTGCACCTGCGCGATATCCGGGTTAATCCCCTGGTTAAAGGTGGCAATGATCTGCGCACTGCCGTCCGAGGCACTGCTCGACTCCAGATAACGCAGGCCATCCAGACCGTTTAACTGCTGCTCGATGACCTGCACCACGGTATTTTGCGTGGTTTCAGCGCTCGCGCCTGGATAGGTCACGGAGATCGACACCGCTGGCGGAGAGATATTGGGATACTGATTAACGGGCAGGCTGATGGCCGCAATAGCCCCCACCAGCATCACAATAATCGCGATGACCCACGCGAATATTGGGCGTTCAATGAAAAACTTAGACATGACGCCCCCTTATTGTGCCGCAGCGTCAGTCATCGAGAGACTAACGGCATTGGCTGGCGGGGTGTCATTGGTGTTCGCGGCGGTAGTGGTGACTTTCACTCCGCTACGCACACCCTGTAAGTTGTTCACCACCACATTTTCACCTTCCTTCAGGCCGCCCGTCACCAGCCATTCACCCTTGACCATTTCACCGGTCTGGATGGTGCGCTGGTCGATGGTGTTATCGCTTTTCACCACGTAGACATAGGGCTGGCCTTTGCTGTCATGCATCAGCGATTCCGGCGGCAGTAAAATGCCCTGCTGCTGGATGCCCTGTGGGAAGCTGGCGTGAACGTACATGCCCGGCAGCAATTCGTTTTGTGGATTCGGGAACACGGCACGCAGCACGACAGTGCCGGTGGTGGTATCGACGTTCACTTCGGAGAACGCCAGTTTGCCCTGCTGATCGTATTGGCTGTTATCTTCCAGCGACAGACGAACCGCAGCGGTGTTGTCATCCACTTTGGCAATCTTGCCTTCCGCCAGCGCCCGGCGCATACGCAACAGATCGGTAGCCGACTCACTGACATCCACATACATCGGGTTGAGCTGGGTGATGGTGGCAAGGTAGTCACTCTGCCCACTGGTTACCAGCGCACCGGCGGTGTAAATCGAACGGCTGATATGGCCCGAAATCGGCGCTTTCACCAGCGTGTAGTCGAGGTTCACTTTGGCGGTTTCGACATCGGCCTTGGCTTCGCGCTCTGCCGCTACCGCATCATCGTAGGTTTGCTGACTGATCGCATGGGCAGCCGCCAAGGGTTGGTAGCGCTTCGCTACCATGGCATCGTTTTGCCAGGTTGCCATCGCTTTGTCGTAGGTGGCTTTGTAGGTGGCCGGATCGATTTGATACAGCGGCTGCCCCTCTTTCACTTCTCCACCTTCAGTGAAAAGAATTTTTTGGATGACGCCACTGACCTGAGGACGCACCTGTGCGGTTCGCACGGCGGTGGTACGGCCAGGTAACTGGGTGACTAAGGTGACAGGCTCAGATTTCAGGGTGATCACCCCCACTTGGGGAGTGGCCGTTGCAGCGGGCTTAGCTCCGCCCTGGTCGCAGGCTGCCAGTAAAAACACCACGCTGGCAGAAAGAAGTTTCAGGCGCATAGTTTTTCTCTAACGATAGGAGGGAAATAGTCACGAATGTAATGACTCAAAATGGCATTGTAGGGAGCGGAAGCGAGCGGGGTTGTTAAGGTTGCGTAAAATATATTTTCCAAAGGAAAATGGTAAACCTTTCGTGCCTTAAATGGCTGTGGAATTTAGCTTTTTGCGGTTTTTTGATGATGATTGCGGAAGGGTAGCGGCGCAATGAATGGCGCGTCTCTTGGGTGAACAACGCGCGATAAATCGCGCCGCTACATTCAAGTGATAAATCTCGCCACTAACCTTTCGGCTCAATCCCTCTACGGCGCAATTCCCGCCGGGCCAGATCTTTCAGCCAGCATGACAGGGTGATGTTGTCATCTTCGGTGACTTCGCGCAGTTGCTCGTGCAACTCAGGATGAATACGTAACTGAAACGCCGAGGAGCGGCCTTCCCCTTTCGGGGTGCAGTCTTTGGTTTTTGGCATCACTGATGTCCTCAACGAATAACAAATTAATACGCCCCAGCACCGTGCTACCAACACGGCCCAGGGCTGGCGAACCGAAATGGAATGCGGCATCGCGGTGCGTTGAATATAGGTTACACGGCGAGATATTTTTATGTTGCTGGGGAAGTGTTAAGACTCAGACAAGAGGTGTGAGCGAGTGCGCTTACTGGTAAATTTTCGGCAAAAAAAACCCACGCATCTGCGTGGGTCGGTGCAACAGAACAGGGTGAATACCTGAAGACAGGTATCGCTGCCGCAGCAGCCGCTCATCACACCCATCAATACCTCTGGGACTTTCATCGTCGCCGAAAGCAGTGAAAGAGAACAGCCGCAAATCGCAACCGAGTTCGGCGAAATGCAACGAGGTGTGAAAAGCACAACTGTGCAGTTACATCCTGATTTTACTAAGATTTATCCGAAGGTGGCTTGTTGTAAATCGCATCAGGTGCGATGTTCATGTGCTTCAGCACCGGCCCCATGATATTGCCGAAAATCGGTGCCGCCACGGTTCCCCCGAAGTGGTCACCCGCAGTGGGATGGTTCACGATCACCACCAGCGCTACTTCCGGATGGCTGGCGGGAGCCACGCCTGCGGTGTAGTTGACATAGCCGCCATCATATTTGCCACTCGGCCCCATCTTTTCAGCGGTACCGGTTTTGGTCGCCAGACGATAGCCCGGCACGTTAGCACGCAATCCTGAACCGCCGGGCAGCACGTCACTCTCCATCATGTGAACAACAATTTCCGCCGTTACCGGATTCGCCACCTGCGTGCCCACCACCGGTGGCGTCACTTTGGTAATCGAGAGCGGACGATAGATGCCATAACTGCCCAGCGTGGCGTACTCACGTGCGATTTGCAGCGGCGTAACACGCAATCCGTAGCCAAAGGCAAAGGTTGCGCGTTCGATATCGGCCCAGCGCTGACGATGCGCCGGGAAATAGCCCACGCTTTCGCCAGTCAGCCCTAATCCAGTGGGTTTACCCAAACCAAATGCCTGATAGGTGTTGACCAGCGCATCAGCGGGCATCGCTAACGCAATATGGGACGCTCCGGTATCACTCGATTTCTGCAGGATGCCGGTCACTGTGAGGCGCGGCCAGTGGCCCACGTCACGAATCAAGTGGCCGTTGACCGTATAAGGCGAGGTATCCAACACCGAGTCCGGGCGAATCAAATGACGCTCCAGTCCCTCCAGCACCACCAGCGGTTTCACCGTTGATCCGGGTTCATAGCTGTCATTGATCGCCGTGTTGCGCATCTGCGCAGGCGTGGCGTTTTCGTAGTTGTTAGGGTTGAACGACGGGTATGACGCCATCCCTAAAATTTCTCCGGTATCGATTTTGATCAACACCGCCGCAC
Organism: Type-D symbiont of Plautia stali; assembly: GCF_001485335.1. Lineage (NCBI taxonomy): Bacteria > Pseudomonadati > Pseudomonadota > Gammaproteobacteria > Enterobacterales > Enterobacteriaceae > Type-D symbiont of Plautia stali. The sequence goes on from NZ_BBOC01000011.1 coordinate 68,917, forward strand.
CCGAGTCAGCTTTGTTCAACAGCACACCATCGCGCAGTTTGCTATAGAGCGTGAACTGGTCAAATTTATCGATACTCAGCTGCACAGTGGGCGGCTGCTTAGGCGGGTCGTAGTCGATCATCGAAATGATATTTCCATCGCCATCCTGACGATAAACCTCTTTGCCTGGCTCCCCCTGCAACACGTGATCAAAGCCTTTTTCCAGTCCGTTCAGACCATTGCTGTCCGCACCCACGATACCGATTAACGGCGCTGCCGCTTCACTCATCGGGTAGAAGCGACTGTCGTTATACACCGAGCTGATCCCTTTCAGGTGCAGTTCAGCGATGTCTTTGGCAATACCCAGCTCAATCTTGCGCCCCAGATAGAGGAAGCGCTTTTTCGGGTTGGCGGTGATTTGTGCACGGATCTCTTCCGGTCGCATGCTGAGTGCGGCCGCCAGATAGGCCCATTTGGCGCTGGTGAAATCAGGATTGGCTTCTAACACACGCATCGGATCGGCAATGATATCGCGCGCGGGTACGCTCAGCGCCAGCGCCTGACCATCACGGTCCAGTAAGGTACCGCGGTTCGTCGGCAGCGTGACAGTACGCAGCGAGCGCTGGTCGGCTTCATGCTCCAGCATCGGATGTTTAATCAGTTGCAGGTCACCGACGAAAATCAGCAGCAGCACCATGCAGCCAAGGACACCCAGACAAATCAGGCGAAAGCGAAAAGGGTTAAATGGGGCTTTAATCTGGTCTTTTCCCAGAAATTTTTTAATCGGGGGCATAGCATTCCGCTGCGATAAAGGGTGAATCTAAGCTTGTTATCTGCAGTTATAAAGAAAGCTTGAGAGTGATAACAGGAAAACTGTGTTTCAGTTCGTTAGCGAAACGTGCGGGCAAAAAAAACCTGCGCATCTGCGCAGGTCGGTGTAATCAAGAAAACTTTTTGATGTTCACCCATCAATACCTCTGGGACCCTGACTTTAGCAAGGTGGCTGATGAGGAGACCATCTCTCAAACGCAACAGTTACCCGCAAAATGTAACCAGCAGTGAGATTGTTAGCGCACCATTCACATCAAATGTTTTTTGATTTGCACCAGGCAACTCATGGCGTTAGGTCCCTGCGTCAATGACGAGGTGCCGATGTCCAGCGTCAGCACATTCGGGTTGCCTGCGCGATCCCATGGCTGCCACGCTTGGCCAAAGCCGGGATCGAACCAGGCACCGGTGGCGATGATCACCACGCCTGGGGTTAAGCCGTCGGTAATACGAACGCCTGCCAGCATGCGTCCTCGTGTATTGGTGACTTCAATCTCATCACCATCAGCAATATCCCGCGCACGCGCATCCTGCGGATGCATATACAACGTTTCGCGTCCGGCGGTTTTATTGGCCTGCACCGTGGCGGTGGCATCCATCTGGCTGTGCAGGCGATCCGACGGCTGGATGGAGATCATATGCAGCGGGAATTTCTCACTCAAGGGCGCGCCTAGCCACTCCTGCGGCTCACGCCACTCGGGATGCCCGGCAAAATCATCCAGCTGATAGTCGGCAATGGTCTGGCAGAACAGCTCAATTTTGCCGCTGGCGGTTTGAATCGGGTGTTGAGTCGGGTTAGCGCGGAAATCGTCCATAAACACGTAGGGCTTGCCGCCTTCCGGGATCTCGACAAAGCCACGCTGCCAAAACTCACCAAACTCCGGGAAGTGGATGTCTTTGCGCGCATGCGCCACGGCACACTGCTGATACAGGTGCTCAATCCACTGCATCTCATTGCGCCCTTCGGTGAAGACATCGCGATAGCCGAGGCGATCGGCGATATCGGCAAAGATGTCGAAGTCATTTCGCGCCTGATGCTGAGGTTTGACCGCCTGATGCATGGCAAACACGAAGCGGTCACGCGATGAACCGCCAATATCGTTGCGCTCCAGCGTGGTGGTGGCGGGCAGCACGATATCGGCCATCTGCGCCGCTGGCGTCCAGACGATATCCTGCACGATGACGGTATCCGGGCGCTGCCAGCCTTCGACTAAGCGGTTGAGCTGCTGATGATGATGGAATGGATTGCCGCCCGCCCAGTGCACCAGATGGATATCCGGATAGTGCAAGGTCTCACCCTGGAAGCAGTAAGGCTGTCCCGGATTGAGCAGCATGTCGCTGATACGCGCCACCGGAATCGAGTGATTGCCCGGATTGGGTCCGGTGCTCATCATTGGCGCCGGCCCTTCCTGACGCGGATTGCCGACGCTGTTCATCGAGCCGTGACCAAAGGAGAAACCGCCGCCTGGCAAACCCGGCTGACCGAGCATCGAGGAGAGCGCAATCATCATCCAGTACGGCTGCTCGCCACGGTGGGCGCGCTGTACTGAATAGGAGCAAGTAATGAAGCTGCGTTTACCGATCAGCTGCTGCGCCAGCAACGCAATACGTGCTGCCGGAATGCCGGTGATATCGCTGGCCCATTCCGGGGTTTTGGCGATGCCATCGCTTTCGCCAAGTAAGTAGGCACGCAGCTGTGGCCAACCGGTGCAGTGGCTGGCAAGGAAGCTTTCATCCACCGCCTGGCGACGGGTGATCTCGAAACCGAGCGCCAGCATCAGCGCCACGTCGGTGTTAGGCCGAATCGGGATCCACTCTGCATTAACGAAGGCTGGGCAGTCATCGCGCATCGGGCTGATGTTGATAATCGGCGTACCCTTGGCGGTCAGCTGTTCCAGCGCCGGTTTCAGGCTGTGTTGCCCTGCCCCGCCGGACGCGACCTGGGCATTTTTCAGCGCCAGTCCACCAAAGGCGATAAAGATCTCGGCATGTTCCACCACGTCAGGCCAGTCTGTCACGCGGCCGGTGAGCGGCATGTATGTGCCGATCACATAGGGCAGGAAGAACTGCGCGGCCCCCCAGCTGTAGTTGCCCTGCTGGTCAACCCCACCGCCGCCCTGGAAATAGAAACGACGAATCAGGGTACGGGCGTGGTTAACGCGCCCGGCGGAAGACCAGCCGTAAGAGCCGTTGAAAATACCGGATGCACCATAGCGATCGCGCACGCGACGGTTCTCTTCTGCCACCAGATCCAGCGCGGTGTCCCAATCCACCGCCACAAAGTCTTCCCGCCCGCGCAGGGTACGGTCACTGTTTTCACGCGATTTCAGCCACGAACGGCGCACCATCGGCTGGCGAATACGTTTATCCGAATAGACCAGCTCTGGGATGGTATTGAGCATCGGCGAAGGATCGGCATCGGCAAAGAAAGGTTCGCAGCCAATGAGGCGATCGTTTTCGGTGACAGCAGTAAAAGCGCCCCAGTGCGCCAGGTGCGGCACGCGTGATTTCATGGTTTTGGGTCCGGCAGGCAGGTGTGAATAATAGTGGCAGCATAACATGAGGGTGCTTGCGGGCTAAAGCCTGGCTGAATCCCCTTAATTTCCGCGCTTTTGCGACAGCGCTGGCATTCTCGCGGGTTGCTACAGGTACTGTTTTCCGTAACACTGGTGGCATGTGTAAACGTTTTCCCGGATGCAAGTAACCGCATGGCTACCATTAAGGATGTTGCCCGCATGGCGGGGGTGTCGGTCGCGACCGTTTCCCGCGTCATCAATAATTCGCCCAAAGCCAGCGAGAGTTCACGCCTCGCCGTGACCCAGGCAATGGAGCAGTTGCAGTATCACCCGAACGCCAACGCACGCGCCCTGGCGCAGCAATCCACCGAAACCTTAGGGTTAGTGGTGGGTGACGTTTCCGATCCCTTTTTTGGCGCGATGGTGAAAGCGGTCGATGAAGTGGCGGGTGCCACCGGCAACTTCCTGCTGATTGGTAACGGTTACCACAACGAGCAAAAAGAGCGCCAGGCGATTGAGCAGCTGATGCGTCACCGCTGTGATGCCTTAGTGGTGCACGCCAAGAAAATCCCTGATGCAGATTTAGAAGTGCTGATGAAGCAGGTGCCGGGCATGGTGCTGCTGAACCGTTTATTGAAAGGCTTTGAATCGCGCTGTATCGCGTTGGATGACCGTTACGGTGCCTGGCTGGCGACACGCCATCTGATTCAGCAAGGCCACTCACAGATCGCTTTTATCTGCTCCACCCACCCGATTTCGGACTCTGAAGATCGTCTGCAAGGCTATTACGATGCACTGAAAGAGCATGGTTTGCCGTCTAACGATCGTTTAGTGGCCTGGGGAGAACCGGATGAAGTCGGCGGTGAGCAGGCAATGACCGAGTTGTTAGGTCGCGGTAAACAATTTACCGCCGTGGCCTGCTACAACGATTCGATGGCGGCAGGCGCGTTAGCGGTACTGAGTGACAACGGCGTGCGCGTGCCGGAAGAGATGTCGTTGATTGGTTTCGATGATGTGCTGGTATCACGCTATGTGCGCCCACGTTTGACCACGGTGCGCTATCCGATTGTCACCATGGCGCAGCAGGCAGCGCAGCTGGCGCTGGCATTAGCCAACGGCACGGCATTGCCGGAAGTGACCAATATGTTTAGCCCCACGCTGGTGAGACGACATTCGGTGAGCGGGCCGGGTTGAAGAGATAAAACGCCGCACGATCCGTAGCGGCGCAATTTATTGCGCATCTTTCTGCAGCGGCATGAACGCAAGTACGCGCGATAAATCGCGCCGCTACCGCTCTACGCCAAATCCTGCGAATACACCTTCACCCGCACGTCCGGGAACTCCAGCGCATCACACTGATAATCCCAGCCAAAGCGTTCGTAGTAGCCGCCAAAAGTTGACCACAGCCATAACTTCTCATGTCCGCGCTGGCGAGCAAAATCAATCACATGCTGTTGCAGTGCTTCACTCAATCCCTGACCGCGCGCATGTTCATCGACATACAGTGCGGCAACCCAAGGGTAAAGATCCTGACGGCTGATCAAATCGCAGCGCCAGAACCCGACCGTGCCCAAAGGCACATCACCATCCAGTGCCACAAAGGTCACCGGATAGTCGGCACCGTTCAGGCTACTAAGCACAATGCTGTGATAAAACTCGCGCGAGGTCCCTTCGCCAAACGCCTGCCACAGCCAGTCGGTGATGTGACTGGCGTGATGTGGCACCTCACTGAGCGCGACAATCTTGATCACATCAGCTCCAGCGCCAGCAGCTCCTGAATGGTCTGCGCACGACGGATTTCACGCGGTGCGCCATTCTCAAACAGCACTTCCGGGATCAACGGGCGGCTGTTGTAGTTGGATGACATGGATGCACCGTACGCGCCGGTATCGTGGAACACCAGGTAATCTCCCACCTGGGTAGCAGGCAGTGCGCGTGTCTCGACTTTGCCGCCTTCCAACTGGGTAAACACATCACCCGATTCACACAACGGCCCCGCCACTACCGAATCTACCGTCGCATCGCTCAGCGCACGGCCATCGGTTGGCAGCACGGAGATGTGGTGATAGCTGCCGTACATCGACGGACGCATCAAATCACTGAAGCCCGCGTCCACCAGCACAAAGTGACGGCTGCCCATCTCTTTCACCGCACGCACCTGTGACACCAGCACACCTGACTCTGCGACCAGGAAACGGCCGGGTTCGATTTCCAGTTTCACCGGATGGCCCAAATGCGCCGCAATACGTTCGCGCGCACCGTTCCACAGACCGAAATAGTGCTGCGTATCAATGGCTTCTTCGCCGAAACGGTACGGAATCGATAACCCACCACCGGCAGAAATTGCTTCCAGGTCCTGACCAAAGGCCACTACTTGATCGACCATCGCGTCACACACCTGCTGCAAGTGGCCATAATCCACGCCGGAACCGATATGCATATGCAGGCCAACCAATTTCAAGCCGTGCTGCTGAATCGCGGCCAGCGCCAGCGGCAGATCGCTGTGCCAGATGCCGTGCTTGCTGTTCTCACCGCCGGTGTTGGTTTTCTGGCTGTGACCGTGACCGAAGCCCGGATTGATGCGCAGCCACACTTTGTGTCCTGCGGACACCGCACCGAGCTGATGCAGCATATCCACCGATCCGGCATTGACCGGCACTTTCAGTTCGGCGATACGTGCCAGCGTAGGTTCATCCAGTACGTCTGCGGTGAAGACGATATCCTCGCCACCCGGCTGGAAGCCGGCGGCCAGCGCGCGCTCAATTTCACCCAGCGAAACTGAATCAACCTTTACACCTGCAGCACGCATCAAACGCAGAATATGGATGTTGGAGCAGGCTTTCTGCGCAAAACGCACCACGTCAAAAGCGCTGAGCTGCGCGATACGCTGCTGGATAATCGCGGCATCGTAAGCCCAGAAGGGACCTGCGTAACGCTGGGCCAGCGGCAGTAAGTTGGCGGCAGTCAGCGCCGTTTCAGTGTTGTTCAGTGGACGTGGCATCTCAATTCTCCTGTGTCTTTGCGACTATTTAGCCACAGCACATCGATTCATAAAAATATCTGTTTTAGTGACATCTATACAAATATGATATGGATGAGCGGAGGAACTGATGGCAAAAATTAACTGGCGACATATCGAAATTTTCCATGCGGTGATGACCAGCGGCAACCTGACTCAGGCGGCTACGCTGCTGCATACCTCGCAGCCCACAGTCAGCCGCGAGCTTGCAAGGCTGGAACAACAGCTAGGCTTACAGCTGTTTGAACGGGTGCGTGGGCGTTTACAACCGACAGTACAAGGCTTACGGCTGTACGAAGAGGTGCAGCGTTCGTGGTACGGTCTGGACCGCATCATGGATGCCGCAGAAGGGCTGCGCCAGTTTCGTCAGGGCGAACTGTCGATTGCCTGTCTGCCGGTGTTTTCCCAGTCACTGCTGCCACCGCTGCTGCAACCTTTCCTGCAACGCTATCCACAGGTGAGTTTGAACATCATTCCGCAGGAGTCACCGCTGTTGGAAGAGTGGCTGTCGGCGCAGCGCTACGATCTCGGCCTGACCGAAACCCAACACGCGCCCGCAGGCACCGAGCGCCTGCCGCTGCTGACCTGCGATGAAGTGTGCGTGTTGCCACCGCAGCATCCGTTGTGCCAGCGTGACGTCCTGACGCCGCAGGATTTCCACGGAGAAAATTACGTCAGCCTGTCGCGCAGTGACAGCTATCGTCAGCTACTGGATTCGCTGTTTCATGAGCAAGAGGTTGAGCGACGTTTAGTGCTGGAGACGCACAGTGCCGCGTCGGTGTGCGCCATGGTGCGGGCGGGGGTGGGAATTTCGATTGTGAACCCGCTGACGGCGCTGGATTACGCCGACAGCGGAGTAGTGATGCGTCGTTTCAGCGTTGCCGTGCCGTTCACCGTCAGCCTGGTGCGGCCGCAACATCGCCCCGCATCGGCACTGGTTGATCACTTCTGTGACCACCTGCAGCAGCAGGTGGCCACCTTTACCCAACGCATTGCCGATCGTCTGGTTTAAGCGCGTACCGCTTCGCTCTGCCCGCCCGACTTGCGGAAGGTGATCAGGCAGATGACCAATCCAACCACCGCCAGTGCCGCAGCCGCCACTGGCACGGCGGTCAGGCCGTAACCTTTATCAATCACCGCACCACCGACCCAGGCACCCAGCGCGTTCCCGACGTTGAACGCCGAGATGTTCAGGGTAGAGACCAGGTTCGGTGCCTCTTTACCGTGGCGTACCACGTTAATCTGCAAGCCTGGCACGGTGGCAAAGGTCGCCATCGCCCACAGGAACAGGGTGATTTCGGCCAGCCACAGTGCATGGCTGGTCCAGCTGAACAGCAGCGAGAAGACGGCAATCAGCACAAAGCTCAGGATCAGGCTGAAGGAGACTTTCCAGTCGGCCAGTTTACCGCCCAGAATATTGCCTACGGTTAAGCCCGCACCAATCAGGAACAGCGTCCAGCTCACGCCACGATCGGTAATCCCCGTCACCTGCAACAACAGCGGCGCAATGTAGCTGAACAGGGCAAACATCGCAGCCGCGAAGAACACCGTCATCAGCAATGAAAGCCACAGTTTACCGTTAGCGAGGGCACTCACTTCACTCGCCAGATGCACCGGTTTCTCTTCTTTATTGGTCGGGAGACTGACGATTAAAGCGATAAAGGCGAGGATGCCGATAATCGCGACGCCCCAGAAGGTGGCGCGCCAGCCGAACAGCTGACCAAACCAGGTACCAAGCGGCACGCCCAGCACGTTTGCCAGGGTTAAGCCGGTGAACATCAGCGCCACCGCAGAGGCCTGACGGCTGGGTGCCACCAGGCTCGCCGCCACCACCGAACCGATACCGAAGAAGGCTCCATGGCAGAGTGCAGTCACCACGCGCGCCAGCATTAACAGGTTGTAGGTGTAAGCCAGCGCACAGAGTACGTTACCGATGATGAAGATGATCATCAGCAGAATGAGCGTGCGTTTACGCGGCAGTTTGGCGGTCAACAGCGCCATGATCGGTGCACCGATGGCCACACCCAGCGCGTACCCGCTGATCAGCCATCCTGCTGAAGGAATCGACACCTGCAGATCGCCCGCCACTTCTGGCAGCAATCCCATAATGACGAACTCCGTGGTGCCGATGGCAAACGCACTCAGCGCCAGCGCCAGTAATGCAACAGGCATAACACTCTCTCCTAAAATAATTATGCAGGCGGGCCGCACTGCGAATGCAGGACGGTTACAGCTGACGCTTAATAATATTTGAACTGCGTCACATTCCGATTAAAGCACAGCCTTGGCGGCTCAACCAGCCTGTGTGCTGCAAGGCATTTTTGCTTGCAACGCAATAATCCCCGCGTGAAAAAGTGACCTCACCTGACCACTGAGACAGATCGCACTTTTCGCGCTACGCTTGATACAGATGTGATCGCTGTCACAGCGGCTCAGCTTTTGGCGAGAAATCAATCAGTAAAGGATGCGCGCGCATTGCCGATACCCCAATGGATTGCCCGGTAATGTGGTGTCAAAAATGCAGGGGGAAAGACCTATGCGATGGCTGATCGCACTGACAGTAAGTTGCTTAAGCGGCTGCTCGGTTGGGCATTATGAATACAGCTCGGAAGCGGCTAAACGCGTCGATATGACCGTGACCGGCATTCCTACCGTGCTGGGTATTGGTGCGCTGGGCACCACCATCCCTCTGACCCCCGAATACAGCCTGACGGCGGCTCATGTGGCGAAATACTCGATGTACCGGGTGAAAGCCTGGCATCCGGAGTGTGACATCGCCGTGGTGTACCACAAAAACAGCGAAACTAACCTGCCCCCGCCGTTCCGTAACAGCCATATTGGCGACAACGTGAATCTCTACGGTTACAGCTTTATCTCTGCCATGCCGGTAGCTTCCAGCGGCAAGAATTTGATTAATACCACACTGGCGAATGACTGGAATAAACCAAGTTGCGTGGTGGTTGCCGCCAATGCGGGCGTGGTGAAAGGCATGTCTGGCGGCGCGGTATATAACGCCAGCGACGATACCTTAGCGGGAGTGATCGTCGGTTACAGCAGCCAGATTGATGACAATAAGACGGGTAAGACGTTGTACAAAGATGTCGCGCTGTATGTGCCCTATGCGCGCTTTCAGGCGTGGCTGGATGGGGTGGTGAAGTCTTGAGTTCGGTGCGATCATTATCAAGGTCGCCATAAATGGCGTAATGATTGTCAGTTAAGAACTTAGACTGCTTATTGATAAGTGGCCTGACTTTTCTGTGCGGGCTCTGCCGCCACTACTGCCCCCTCTGGGCCGTCCTCGCGCCGCTAACGCGGTGCCTTCAACTTCCACGTCGTGCCGGACGGACCGTTCGCGGATGACCATCCATGGTCGGCCGCGAACTGCCCCACGCCTCCCCGCGTGGGGCTCCTGGCACAACGTAAAAGTCTCAGCGCTGCGGATAGCCCTGAGGGGGCAGTAGTGGCGTCATCGCCTCAGGCAATGTGCCCTTTTTGACAACACGCACTGAAGCTCATGAGCCGGCTGGGGCCGCTCCGGGGCTGGCATTCCGCAGCGCTGAGCTGAGCGAGTATGCCAGGAGAGCCCGCAGGACGCGGGCGAAAGGTGGCGCTGGAACATGGATGTTCCATCGGCACCGGTCCGTTAAGGCAGACGAGTGAAGTGAAGGTACCGCGTAGCGGCGCGAGGACCGCCAGCCCCGGAGCGGTCCCAGACGGCGTTATCGTCAGTCGATTAACTGACAAGCATTACGCGGGCACCCACGCCCCTTGCAGCTGAACCTGTGGGAAACCGGCGGTCAGAATGCGCAACTCGGCATCGCGCGGGGTGTTATCGCCCTGCCCCTGAATACTCACAATATCCTGCGGGCAGGCTGAAAACGCCACAAAGCAATCCATCTCGGCGCGCAGCACGATGTAGTCGCCCGGCTTGGTCACCACCGGCAAGGTTTTCAGGGTGATGCCATCCGGCTGCACCTGAATATTCATGAAAATATTCAGTGACGCCAGATTGCCGTGCGGTAAATCCACGCCCAATTCGCGCATGCCTTCGAACAGGTTATCGTGGCAGTTGCGGTGATACTCCGTACAGCCCAACAGCTCATATCGACGCGCATCGCATGCGGCCATAAAAGAGTCGTGCACGCCGGGTGAGGTATCCGCCACTAAGGTCAGAATCGGGTGGCGCTGGCTGGTGATAAAGCTGTCACCGACTTTGGGGTTCAGCCGTTGGTTCCACACGCGCGTGGCTTCCATACACATATATTCGCTGACGTCGTGCGCGTTGTAAGCCCAGCAATCCACCACCTGGGTGCCGTGGGTGTTGATCACCTGCACCGCTTCGCCTTTTTTCAAACGCACCGCTTTACCGTAGCGTGCGGGGATGGTGATCACTTCACGATGCTGAAATTCAGCCGACATAATATTCTCCTGATTAATGCTGCATGCCGCGACGATAGCGCGTCATGCGAGATTCAAGGCGGCGCGCCAGCCAGTCGATCAGACTGTTGAGCACCCAGTAACACACTGCCACGGTGAGATAGATCTCCAGCGGTGCGTAGGTATCCGAAATCGCCTGCTTCGCGGCGTACATAAACTCCTGCACTGAGACGATCGAGAGCAGCGCCGAGTCTTTGATCAACCCGATCATCAGCCCCACCAGCGGCGACAACATCTGCGGCAGGGTTTGCGGCAGCACTACATCGCGCAACTGCTCCGTGCGGCTCAAACCCAGCACCCGACACGCTTCCCACTGCCCTTTCGGCAAGGCTTCAATCGCGGCACGAATCACCTGCGCGATATAAGGCGCGTAATAGAGCGTCAGCGCCAGCACGCCCACCACCGGCGATGACAGCGTGATGTCGTATTCCGGCAGCACAAAATAGAGCAGATAGATCACCACCAGCAGCGGTAACGCCAGCGTTAACCCACTGTAGAGATTGAGCAAACGCAGCCAGAACGGCGAAGCGCGCATCAGCAGCAGCGCCATCAGCCCGCCCCATGCCAGTGAGCAGAGCGCTGCAACGATACACAGTTGCAGCGTGGCGATCAGACCATCGCCGAGCGAGGGAAGTGATGAAAGAATTGCCTGCCAATCCATTACGCACTCCTCCGTTTCACTTCCAGACGCCGTGCAGCGGCTATCAACGGCATGGCGATCAACAAATAACCTGCCGCCACCAGCAACAGCACTTGCGTAGCCTCATAGGTGCGCGCAATGACAATTTGCCCGGCATAGGTCAACTCAGTGAGTGCCACCACCGAGGCCAGCGGCGTGGTTTTCAGCAGAATAGTGAACTCATTGACCAGCATCGGCAGACTCGCCCGCATCACCTGAGGATTGATAACATACCACCAGGTCATAAAGCGGCTTAAGCCCAAGGTACGCGCCGCTTCGAGCTGGCCTCGCGTCACTAACGAGCGGTTCACACGCAAAATCTCCGCCACATAGGCACCGCTGTTGAGGCCGATGGCGATCACCGCGGCCAGCATTGGCTGACCGCCCAAGCCCAAACGCGGCAAGGTGAAAAACACCACAAACAGCTGCACGATGGCTGGTGTCCCGCGCATCAGGCTGACATATAACCGACCAATGAAACGCCAGATCCAGGCTCGGCGCAGTTGCAGGAAGCAGCCGAGCTGCCCCATCACCACGCTGACTAATGAGGCCAGTACCGTCAGTACCAGCGTCATCAGCAGGCCGTGTCCGAGTTCCGGCAGCGCGGCCACTACCTGTTGATCCAGCCCCATGCGTTACTCCGCGTTAAAGTCGTGCAGGTTCTCCGCCACCGACAGCAGCAGCGGCGCCGGACGATCGTTGCCTTCAATGCCGGTATTGCAGGCGGAGACAATGAACTGGGTATCCATCACCACGCGGCAGGTGATGCTGTCACCGGCTTTGGTCAGGTTCGGCTCAGGCAGCAGGTCACCCGCACGCGTCAGCTTGACGTGCATAAACAGGTTGATGGGGTCCGGTAGCTTCGGCACCGCCATTCCCAGTCGCGCCAGCTCCGCGCTGACCGCGTCGAGGCAACCCTCGCCCTGATAGCCACGCTCGGCAAGAAACGCCGAGGTTGAGGCTGGCAGCAGCAGGTCATGACGTTTCACGCTGTCTTTACCCAGTACCATCATCGGACGGCGACGGTTGTTGACCAGACGCATGCCAGAACCCAACAGATAGCTGTTACTGAACACGCGGGTGTGATGTACCGACAGCCATACCGCCGGATCGGCCAGACTAAAACCAAACAGTGAGGCCACCGCGCCATCGCCCTGTGCGCTGATACGCAGCAGCTGGCCGCGCAGCACCTTGATCGATCCGACGCTTCCCGGCTTTACCGTGACCGACGGTGCCAGCGTACGCTCGGCGGTCTCTTCAAAACTTTCACGCATTAACAGCATGATTCATCTCCTCAGCGTGAAAATGGTCACTCACCACGATATCAATCGGCGTAACCTGCAAACCGTTGCCCGGAATAATGTCCTGCGGGCAGGACGAGACAGAACAGATCAGATCGCACAGCGCTTCAAAAGTAATACTGTCGCCGGCTTTGCTGTTGGGATCGGTCACTTCCATACGACCATCGGCGGTGACCGGGCCGTTCTGGAACAGGTTGAACGGCTCTGGCAGTGAGAAATACGTCACGCCAAATTCTTTCATGCCTTCCAGCAGGTTATCCACGCAGTTGCGGTGCCCTTCGACACCGAAATCGACGCTAAAACGGGTGCGATCGCAAGCAGGCACGTTGGCATCGTGAATGCCGATGCTGTCGGCCAGAATGCGCAGCATCGGACGGTTTTCACTCGACCAGAGCGCATCGCCCGGCTTGAAGAACAGCGAACGCAGATGCTGACGGGTATGCACCGGCGACAGCTTTTCGTTCAGGTCATCGGCGTTCACCGCGACAAAATCGGCCGCCTGCTGCCCTTCACTATCAATCACGGTAATAAACTGGCCCTTACGCACGCGGAAGGTTTTGCCATGGCCCGCAGGCACCGTCAGGTTGCACTGGCACATAATTACTCCTGAGGGATGAAATCGCTGGCGGGAACGGTAAAGGTGGTGCCGAGATACTGCTGCTGCAGTTTGGTCAGCTCACCGTCTTTCTGCATCGCCAGAATATGGTCGCTGATGGCTTTGTTCAGGCTGCCATCTTCTTTGCGCGTTGCCCAACCCATCCACTGTGAAGGACCGACTTCGCCCACCTGTGCTACTTTGCCGCTGTATTTTTTTCGCTACCGGCGCCAGCACCGAGATATCGTCATAGACGAAGTCAGCGCGTTTGGTCATCAGGGTGCTGACGGTCTGGTCCAGCGAATCCACGTTGATGATGGTGATCGGTTTTTTGCCCTCTTTCTTCAGCTGCTCATTGAACCCTTTCAGCAACTGCTCAGGCACGCTGGAAGTTTTCACGGCACCACGCAGGCCCGACAGGCTCTCTGGCGTCAGGGTTTTGCCGCTGAACGCTTTCGCCGCATCGTCACGCATCAATACGCCGTTAACCGTTTTACTGTAAGGCACGGTGAACAGCACTTTCTTCGCGCGTTCAGCCGTCAGGTTGAGAGAGGAGCCTTCCGCGTTGAACGAGCCGGAGATCAGGCCTGGCAAAATGCCGCTGAAAGCGGTTTTTTGAAACTCAACTTTTACACCGAGATCTTTGGCGAAGGATTGCATGATCGCCACGCTGTAGCCGGTGATCTCGCCTTTGTCGTCGGTGTATTCGTATGGAGGAAAGGTTGGATCGATCCCAACGGTGATTTTGCCGCTGCTTTTGATGTCACTCAGGGTGTCGGCTTGCGCCTGTGCCATGGTGCCAACGGAGAGAAGTGCGGCGATCAGCAGTGCTGTTTTTTTCATTATGGTGTTTCCCTGGTGTTGGTGAAATGTCTTTTTCTACTGAGCATATTTTGTGCCAGTTTTTTCACCATTCAGGAATGCACTCAATCCAGTTGAGTCTTTATTGAATAAAATCAGTGAGAAACATATGTTTCTTTGTATTTAATTTTAGTTTCTACAGTTTCACTGGCGAGAGAATGTGAGAAACGAGTGCCAGGGTACATGCACGATTTTGGGGCAATCTCTGGCGCAAAGTGCGCCAGAATGGGGCGTTATTCGAGTTCGTCGAGGGATTGGTGCAACGCTTCGATTTGTGCGAGGTGATCATTGCTGGTTTTGCCCATTTGTCGGGCCACCAGTGAACAGAGTAGATTGCACACGCCAGAGAGCGCGGCGGTGCTGTCGAAGATTAAACTGCTGTCAGTGTGGCAGCGTACCACCCACTGCGCGTGGCGCGCGGGTTTGCCAGAGAGCACATCCGCGATGTAGAGCATCGGCACGTCACGCTCAGCCAGTGCATTCATCGCCGCTTCCAGCGCGGGCATGCGGCGGCGCAGGCCAACACAGATCACCACGTCTTGTTTGTTGAGCGCGGCGAGGTGTTCAGCCAGCGAATCACCGGGTCGAGGTAACAGCCGCACATCGGCATGGATATGCACCAGATCGCGGTAAATCAGCTGTGCGATAGTCTGGCTATGACGCCAGCCCATCACCACCACACGGCGTGCTTGTGCAATCGCGCTCACCGCCTGTTGCAGTTGTTCGCTGTCCAGCGTGCGATAGCTGTTGACCAGATTGGCGATTTCTCGCTCCAGATGCTGCTGCATGATGCTGGCGAGCGGTGACGCGGTGGGTACAGCTTGCAGATAAAGCGGCGAACCGCTGCTCTGCATTTCACGCGCCTGGCGGCGTGCGGCTTCGTAGCTTTCGTAGCCCAGATGGCGGAAGAAACGCGTGGTGGTGGCCTTGGAGACCCCCGCGCTCTGCGCCAGTTCAGTGGCGGTGTTCATCGCCAGCTGACCCGGTGCGGCCAGCAGCACGTCGGCCAGTCGCTGCTCGTGGCTGGAGAGTTGATCCCAGTGCTGTTGTATCCGGCCCTCTAACGTTGCCGCTTTTGCACTCATGGTGATTCCCTGAAAATAAAAAACTATCCTGCACAGAGCGTGCCGGGTTGTCATCAGGAATTTTGTTGGGGGTGTTGAGGAGGGTGCGTA
>NZ_BBOC01000012.1:0-79454 GCF_001485335.1 Type-D symbiont of Plautia stali
GACCCAAGCTGGGGAAAACTCACTGGCACACGTGTTCACAGGCCAATCACGATAATGAAGGAATTTGACCGCACCACACCTCAATTGTATCGTGCGGTTTGTGAAGGTCGCACCATGAAGAAGGCGACAATCAAGATGTATCGGATTCAAGAGTCTGGTATTGAGGCAGAGTATTTCAATATTATCCTTGAAAACGTTAAATTCACTACCTTAGCACCTTACCTGTCCCCTAACGGCATGAGTAGCACTCACCTTGAAACGCTCGAATTGCGATATGAGGCGATAACCTGGAAATATACGGACGGGAATATTATCTATCGCGATACTTGGAACGATCTCGCTCGCGCCTGATAATGTTAAGAAAATGTGGGGTGCAACTTCCCTACATTTGCTTCAAAACCAATGCTAAACGTATGACACAAGAAATCTTTACTGATTGATAATGGATTAGTTTGTGACCTTACCCTTTATTCATTTCACCTTCTAATATTCTGGTCAAATCAATGCTCAATTGCCTGAAATCGTTAAAGATGAATTTTCCATCCATTCTTTACAGCCTTTTTCCATAATCTGTTCAAATCTCGGGCTACTCAAGCTATGACTGAAAGAGCCGAGCTTACCCCTAACACACAAGTGATTTTAAGCTTAAATGCCACTGGAAATCCGGTTGCAGATCCGTACCATACCCTTCAGATACGTATTAGATGCTTTCATAGAGTTTAACTAAACTCATAAGACTTTATCCCTAATATGCCCTTCTTTTGCATCAGGCAACAAAATAATGTCAGAAAATCAAGAAGTAACGAAGAAAGAACAATACAACCTGAACAAGCTTCAGAAGCGCCTGCGTCGTAACGTGGGTGAAGCCATCGCCGATTTCAACATGATTGAAGAAGGCGATCGCATCATGGTTTGCCTGTCTGGTGGTAAAGACAGCTACACCATGCTGGAAATTCTGCGTAATTTGCAGCAGAGCGCACCAGTGAACTTTTCGCTGGTTGCGGTGAATCTCGATCAGAAACAGCCCGGCTTCCCGGCACACATTTTGCCCGCGTATCTGGATGAGTTAGGCGTTGAGTACCAGATCGTTAACGAAGACACCTACTCCATCGTTAAAGAGAAAATCCCAGAAGGCAAAACAACCTGTTCACTCTGCTCACGTCTGCGTCGCGGTATTCTTTACCGCACCGCCACCGAGTTGGGTTGTACCAAGATTGCGCTCGGTCATCATCGCGACGATATTTTGCAGACGCTGTTCCTGAACATGTTCTACGGCGGAAAAATGAAAGGCATGCCGCCGAAGCTGATGAGCGATGATGGCAAGCATATTGTGATCCGCCCGCTGGCGTACTGCCGCGAGAAAGACATCATCCGCTTTGCCGAAGCGCGCCAGTATCCGATTATCCCGTGCAACCTGTGTGGTTCACAGCCTAACCTGCAACGTCAGGTAGTGGCCGATATGCTGCGTGACTGGGATAAGCGTTATCCTGGCCGTATTGAGACCATGTTTAGCGCGATGCAGAACATCGTGCCTTCGCATATGGCCGACATCAATCTGTTCGACTTCAAAGGCATTAAACACGGTGATGAAGTGGTGAACGGCGGCGATATTGGTTTTGACCGCGAAACCCTGCCAACACAACCTGCTGGCTGGCAGCCAGAAGACGAAGACGCTGCTGAACTCAGCGTGCGACTGGATGTATTAGAGATTAAGTAACCGTATTCCGGTTATGAAAAGGCGCAGCGCTCTGGCTCTGCGCCTTTTTTATTAACGATGGGGAGGCGGATCGATAATCGGTGGAAACTCAGGGTCGTACGGCGGATCCGGTTGCGGAATCGGCTGGGGATGAGGGATCGGTTCGGGAATCGGTGGTGGATCGGTTGGGATAGGTTCGCTGGCAATCAGTTCTCGCATGCCCTGCTCCTTGTCGCGGAATGAATTTAAAGCTTAGGAAAGGAAACGCGGAGAAGCCAAGCGGCAAAAAAAAAGCCGGCGGATAGCCGGCGTCGTACGAATTATATGTGCTATGCAATAATTCAAAAAAGGAAGTAAGACAATATGGAGCGCAACGCCCATCGCTTGACGTTGCATTCACCTGCGAGAGAGAGTTTGCCCCTGTTAGGTGATCCCGTTATTGATTTCGATCAGGTTTTTTTCGCTTTCTGAATTGGGCTGGCTTATTTAACAATGAGTTACCCTGAGGCAACTCAATATTAACATCACAGCCATTTGCGACGTTTGAGCCAAACCGCTACGCCCACCACCATCACCAGAAGTAATACGCAAAATGCGGTGAAGCCCAACGGCCAGCTGCCGCCCGGAATACCGCCGAGGTTGACACCAAACAGGCCGGTCAGGAATGTTGCTGGCAGAAAAATCATTGCCATCAGTGACATGGTGTAGGTACGGCGGTTCATCGATTCGGCCAGTAACGATGCCACTTCATCGGCCAGAATGCCGGTGCGCGCTACGCCCGCATTGAGATCGTCTAGACCGCGCCCCAGACGATCGGCCACATCCTGCATGCGACGGCGATCGTCATCGTTCATCCACGGCAACTTCTCACTGGCCAGACGCGCATACACATCTCGCTGCGGTGCCATATAACGCCGCATCACGATCAATTGCTTGCGCAGCAGCGCTAGCTCACCGCGAGCCGGCACCTGCTGATCCATCAAGGCATCTTCCAGCTCAATGATTTTATCGTGCATCTCCTCGATAAATTCACTGGCGTGATCGGTCAGCGCATCACACACATCTACCAACCAACTGCCACCGTCCACCGGACCATTGCCATGTTGCAGATCGCTGAGAACCGTATCGATGGCGTAAACCTTGCGACGGCGTGTAGAGACAATCAGTTTGTCATTGATAAATACTCGCATCGCGACGAGCTGATCAGGGCGAGAATCGGCGTTATGGTTGACGCTGCGCAGCACGATCATAAAGCCATCGCCCAGTCGTGTGACGCGCGGACGCATACTGTCGCCAGCCAGCGCATCGCGCACTGAATCGGGGATTAATGGAGTATTTTGCAGCCATTCGGCGCTTTGGCGCTGAGTGTAGTTCAGGTGCAGCCAGCAATGACGCTCACAGTTGATGACATCTTTGTCTTCGATGGCAATCACGCCACCTTTGCCATCTAGCTGGCAAGAGATGATGGCATCCGAAACTTTTAACGCTTTTCCTTCAATGACGTTCACGTACGCGCCTCACTATCAAAATCAATACGATACAGTCTAGCGTGGCGCAGACGAGTTGCAATCATCAGGCTGTGAGCAAAGATGACAGGCGGGAAATAACAATGAATCCAGGTGCACCTAAATGCGCACCCTACGAAAACCAAATCCATGCTTGTAGGGTGCGGCCTTCAGGCCGCCCATTTTCGCCATTAGGCGCGCCTGGGCACACCCTTATAAGCGGCTCAGCGCGATAAATCGCGCCGCTACAGGGTTCGTGACCTTTAAATCAGTGCTTCTCAATCCACAGTTCGCGACTGTAGGCCACATCTTCTGGGTTGGTGATGGGGTAACCCTTCACCCAGGGTTTAATCAATCGGCCATTCGTATACTGATAGATCGGGGCGATCGGCGCCTGATCGGCGATGATCTGCTCGGCTTTGTTGTAATCGGTGTTACGCGCTGCCACGCTGGTTTCCATGCTGGCTTTGGTCAGCACGGCATCATAGTCTGCACTGTGGAAACGGGCGATGTTGCCGCTGTGGGTCGAGGTCAACAAGCTCAGGAAGGTTGAAGGTTCGTTGTAATCACCCACCCAAGAGGCGCGGATCACATCAAAACTTCCGCTATTACGGCTGTCGATGTAGGTTTTCCACTCCTGATTCTGCAACGTCACATCCACGCCGAGGTTCTTTTTCCACATTGAGGCCACCGCGATGGCAATCTTCTGATGACTCTCAGAGGTGTTGTATAACAGCGTCAGGTGCAATGGTTTGCCAGGACCGTAGCCTGCAGCGGTCAACAATGCCTTCGCCTGGGCGTTTAACTCTTGCTGGCTGTGCTGTTGCAGATAACTTTGCTGCGGGGTAAAGCCTGCGGTGACGTCTGGCGTGAAATGCCAGGCCGGTTTTTCACCCGTGCCCAGCACTTTCTCAGCGATGATGCGGCGATCAATGCTCCACGAAAGCGCTTTGCGAACCCGCACGTCGGCGGTTGGCCCTTTCTCGGTATTGAACGCGTAGTAGTAAGTACCCAACTGATCCGGCGTGTAAACCTGGCCAGGCAACTCTTTTTTCAGCAGCGCGTACATATTTTTCGGGAAGGATTCGGTGATATCAATGTCACCGGCACGATAGCGCTTGGTGGCGCTCGACTCTTCATTGATCGGGATAAAGGTCACTTTGGTCAGCACGGAGTGGCTGTCATCCCAGTAATGCGGATTGCGCACCAGCACAATCTTCTCGTTCACGACTCTATCCTGCAGCTGATAGGCGCCATTCCCGACCAGTTTACCTGGCGACGTCCAGCCATCGCCGTTTTGCTCAATCACTTTTTGTGGCACCGGATACATCGCGGCATTGGCCACCATACTGGGGAACCACGGCACTGGTCGTGACAATGTCACTTTCAGATGTGTGGCATCCGTTGCTGTTACGCCGAGTTTATCGGCACTCATCTGCCCTTTGGTAATGGCCTCCGCATTTTCCATGCCGCTTAACGCGGCAAACCAGGCAAACGGCGAACTGTTTTTGGGGTCGACTAAACGTTGCCAGCTATAGACAAAATCCTGCGCGGTAACCGGATCGCCATTCGACCAGCGTGCATCTTTGCGCAAGGTGAAAACCCAGGTTTTGTTGTCGTTGCTGCTCCAGCTCAACGCCACACCCGGCACAATTTTACCGTGAGCATCCTGGTTGGTGAGCCCTTCAAACAGATCGCGCATCACCTGGATTTCCGGCAGGCCGACGGCCTTCATCGGATCGAGCGAGGCGGGTTCATCTTTAATATGGCGGACAATTTCCTGCGTGCCGGCCAACTGTGCGCCCGGCGGCACGTCAGCAGCAAAAACGGGTGTGAATGCGCCAGCAATCAAAACAGCAGCCAGCGTCTTGCGGAAAGTCAGTTTCATCACCACTCCTTAACCCAAAAAATGGCGACCGCGAAGAAGTTTGTGTCGCCAGCGACTTTTGGCACTTTATCGCAAATCGCTGATTGATATATAGCTATTTCCCCTCGCGCTGATTACCGTTATGTTGAGGCTGGTTTCCCGGTCACACTTTTCATCTTGAACGCCAGCCGCATCCAGGCTGCATTGCACGTTTTCAGAGAGGAATGTCATGTCGTCACACCATCCCCGTCCGCTGCGCGGCAAGCTCGATGCCGTCTGGCAACAATATGGTCAGTCGGTGCTGGGTGCACCGCTATTGTGGTTTCCTGCTCCCGCGGCTGATGCTGAGAGTGGATTAATTATTGCTGGCACGCACGGCGATGAGAATGCCGCCGTAGTAACCCTTTCAGGCGCGATGCGCACCTTGCCGGAAGCGTTGCGTCGCCATCATGTGGTGCTGGCGGTCAATCCGGATGGATGCCAGCTTGGGCTGCGAGCTAATGCTAATGGCGTGGATCTGAATCGCAACTTCCCGGCGGCAAACTGGCAAACTGGCGACACCGTCTATCGCTGGAACAGCGCAGCCGATGAGCGCGATGTGGTACTCTCCACCGGAAGCCGCCCTGCTTCGGAGCCCGAAACCCAGGCGCTGTGCCAGTTAATTCACCAGATCAAACCGAGCTGGGTGGTCACCTGGCATGAACCGCTGGCCTGTATCGACGATCCGCATCACAGCACATTAGCGCAGTGGCTGGCGCAACAAACGCAGTTGCCGGTGGTGAGCAGCGTGGGTTACGCCACGCCTGGCTCATTTGGCAGTTGGTGCGACGATCTCGGCTTATTGTGCATTACCGCCGAGATGCCGCCGATTTCGGTCGATGAAGCCACCGAAGTGTACCTGGAAGCGATGATTAATCTGCTGCGTTGGCAACCGCGAGATTAAGCACACCCTGTGAGAAGTGCAGTGACGGCTCAACATCGGCAGCCAGCCAGGTTGGGCCGTCAAGATCGGCGAATTTTGCAATTGGCGTCAAGGGCAGTGCCGCCCGAATAGCGCGTGAGGTGCAGAGCATACAGCCCAGCATTACCGCAAATCCCTGTTGCCGGGCTTCTTTCGCCAGCGCCAGTGCCTCTGTTAACCCCCCGGTTTTATCCAGCTTGATGTTGATCATTTGGTAGCGACCCTGCAGTTGTGCCAGTTGTTCACGCGTATGGCAGCTTTCGTCGGCACAAATCGGTAAAGGGTGAATAAAGTTGGCCAGCGCGGCGTCTTCAGCGGCAGGCAGCGGTTGTTCCAGCATGGCAACGTTCAAATCCGCCAGCAACTGGCAACGCGCCGCCAGCCCTTCAGCATGCCAGGATTCGTTAGCATCAACGATTAACGTGGCTTCCGGCACCGCCGTGCGAATCGCCACCAGCCGTTCACTGATCAGGTGATTATCGAGTTTGATCTTCAACAGTCGCGCACCATGCTGCCACAGCGCCAGCGCGCTGCTGGCCATCGCCTCGGGCGTGTCTATGCTGACGGTATGCGCGGTATCTACGCTATCGGCCAGTTGGACTTCACACAGTGCTTGTAGCGTTTTACCCTGCTGCTGACGCTCAAGATCCCATAAGGCACAGTCAAGGGCGTTACGGGCAGCCCCTGCAGGCAATGCCTGTTGCAGCGCTGCACGCGTCATGCCGTTTTGTATCGCAGGCAGCTGCGAGGCAATTTGTTGCAGCACCGACTCTTCACTCTCGCCATAACGCGCATAAGGCGTAGCTTCACCGATACCTTTTATGCCGTCCTGTTCGATT
The DNA here is from genome assembly GCF_001485335.1 of Type-D symbiont of Plautia stali. Classification (NCBI taxonomy): domain Bacteria; kingdom Pseudomonadati; phylum Pseudomonadota; class Gammaproteobacteria; order Enterobacterales; family Enterobacteriaceae; species Type-D symbiont of Plautia stali. Next base: position 6,869 of record NZ_BBOC01000012.1, read on the forward strand.
TCCACCACCACCACATGCGCTTCTGTCCGGCTTCCGCGTGAAATCACAAACGGCGAATGCAACGGCCAGGCTTCCGGATAACTCTTCACTGTTCTCATTCATTCTCCTTAAATCTGCCACTTAATTGCGAACCGGCTCGGTCTTCACCACGAAATGCACTCGTAAACCCTTCAAAATTATGTCATAAACAAACGCTATATCTGCTCTGGTAGGTTAATGCCAGATTAATTCTTCGTTTAAAAGGAAATCGTATGTCTCAGAATGTTCACTTCCAGGGTAACCCAGTCCCCGTTGCAGGTCACTTCCCGCAGGCAGGCGAACAAGCTAAACCTTTCAGCCTGGTGGCTAAAGATCTTAGTGACGTATCCCTTTCTAAGTATGCAGGTAAACGCAAAGTTCTGAACATTTTCCCAAGTATTGATACCGGCGTGTGCGCCACTTCAGTGCGCAAGTTTAATGAACGTTCTGCTGAAGCGGACAATACCGTGGTGCTGTGCATTTCAGCAGACCTGCCGTTTGCTCAGTCTCGCTTCTGCGGCGCGGAAAACATCAGCAATGTCGTGACGCTGTCAGCACTGCGTGGTGCCGAGTTCAAAGAAGATTACGGTGTGGCGATTGCTGATGGCCCACTGAAAGGTTTGACTGCACGTGCCGTTGTCGTACTGGATGAGAACGATAAAGTGGTTTACAGCGAACTGGTGAACGAAATCACCGAAGAGCCAAACTACGATGCTGCGCTGGCATCACTGAAGTAATTATACCGGACTGAAATACCGCCGTTGAGGCGAAACAGAAAGCACCGAATGATTAATTTTTCGGTGCTTTTTTTTATGGCGATGGCTGCACAGACCTTTTTTAAGCTATTGATTAATCTTGATACGCAGCAATCCCCCCGCCACGTTGTGCTTTTCCTGTTATTCTTGTTACCCGTATCACATTAATAAAAAAACATAAATCCCGTAACAAATCCCGCAATTGTTTGCATCCCCTTCGCTACCTATAACTAACCGTCAATTGCCCTTCAGCGATTCAAAGACAGGCGGGAGTCTTCATGCAAGCAAGCTTATCCTTTAAAGAAAAAATCAGTTACGGTCTTGGCGACATGGCTAGCCATATCGCCATTGATAACGTCATCATCTTTCTCACCTTTTATTACACCGATGTGGTGGGCCTACCCGCGATTTTTGTCGGCACGCTTTTTCTGCTGGCGCGCGTCGCCGATGCGGTTATCGATCCGGCGATGGGGATGGTCGCTGACCGAACTCGTTCCCGCTGGGGAAAATTCCGCCCTTGGCTATTGATGCTGGCGGTGCCATTTGGCGCCAGTTGTATGCTGATATATGCGGTGCCAGAAAGCCTGTCGCTCACCGGAAAAATGATATACGCCGCTGTGACCTACAGCCTGATGATGCTGATGTACACCGCCATCAATATTCCTTACTGCTCAATGGGCGCGATTATCACCGCCGATGATAATCAGCGTATCTCCCTGCAATCATGGCGCTTTTTCCTGGCTACGCTGGGTGGCGCGATGTCCACTTTCCTGATGATCCCGCTCGCAACCTGGCTCGGCGGCGGTAACAAACTGGAGGGTTACTTCGCAGCCATGTCGATTATGGCAACGGTGGCAACCCTGCTGTTTTTTATCTGCTTTCTTAACACCCGCGAACGTATCAATGCTCCCGCTAACCACGGCAACTTTCTTGCCGATCTTCGCGATTTGCTGCGTAACGATCAGTGGCGTGTAGTCGCGTTGTTGGTGTTCTGCAATATCTCGTTCGGTGTGGTGCGGCTTGGCGCGATGATGTACTACGTCACCTATTTTCTGGGAAATGCCAGTCTCTTCATGTGGCTACTGGCCGCGCATATTGTCGGGAAAAGCGTGGGTAGCGTGCTGGCTAAACTGCTGACGCGTCGCCTGAACAAAATCACCGCCTTTACGCTCAGCGCCATCACTGCCGGCGTGTTAAGTATCAGTATCGTGTTCCTGCCCGGATCGCTGGCGCTACTGGTCGGCATGACGTTCATCGTCTCCAGCTTCTATCAGGTCACCACCACGCTGATGTGGGTGATGATGGCTGACGTGGTGGATTACGGTGAATATCGTCAGGGTAAGCGTCTTGATGGCACCGTCTTCTCCACTCTGCTCGCTGTATTGAAAATGGGCATGGCCATTAGCGGCGCGATTGTTGGCTGGACGCTAGGCCTGAGCGGTTATGTTGCACAGGCACCGCATCAGCAGCCCGCCGCCATGATGGCCATCGTGGCGCTGTTTTCAGTAGTTCCAGGCCTGCTCTCACTGTTAAGCGCATTCGCAATGCGCGGCTACAAACTTAACGATGCCACCATGCGCACCATCAATCAGAACAAAGTGTCAGCCCAACCGGCTGCAACTGCTTCCCCCCTTTTACAATCACAGGAGTTGTCATGAGCGAGTTACGCGCCGAATCCCAGCGTATTATCTGGACATTTGACCGTCAGACACTAGTTATCGAACCCTGGGGTGCGCATAGCCTGCGAGTTCGAGCCACCTGTCAGCCAGAACTGATCGACCATGACTGGGCGTTGTTATCACCTGCTGCTTGTGAGGTGGAAATCCAGCGCGAGCACGAATCTCTGAGCCTGCGTAACGGCAATATCACCGTCACGCTGAATATTCGCGGCCAGCTGGCATTTTACAATAAGCACGGAGAACTGCTTCTGGAAGAGTTCTGGCGTCAGCGCAGCACCGTAGGCATTGGAGCCAGCGAGAAGAGCCAGGACAAATACATTAGCGCCCTGAAACTGGATGCGCGCACCTTTAGACCGATTCCAGGAGGGAAATATCAACTGAGCGTGCGCTTTGAAGCCCGTGCGGAAGAGAAAATCTATGGCATGGGCCAGTATCAGCAAGATTGCCTCGACCTGAAAGGCTGCACGCTGGAGCTGGCACAGCGCAACTCACAGGCCAGCGTGCCGTTTATGGTGTCGAGTTTGGGCTATGGCTTACTGTGGCATAACCCGGCCATCGGTGAAGTGACCTTTGGTAAAAACGGCACGCGCTGGCAGGCCGAAGTGACGGATCAAATGGATTACTGGATCACCGCAGGTGACACACCGGCTGAGATCGTGCGCCAATATGGCCGCGCCACCGGAACAGCACCGATGATGCCCAGCTTCGCTACCGGTTTCTGGCAATGCAAATTGCGTTATCGCACCCAGCAGGAAGTGCTGGAGGTCGCGCGTGAATATCGTCGCCTGCAGCTACCGCTCTCAGTCATAGTCATCGACTTTTTCCACTGGCCAAATCAGGGAACCTGGTGTTTCGATGCGCGCGATTGGCCTGACCCGCGTGCCATGGTTCAAGAACTGAAAACGATGGGCATTGAAACGATGGTGTCGGTATGGCCCACAGTTGACAGCCGCAGTGATAACTATCGTCTGATGAAATCCAAAGGCTGGCTGGTAAACAGTGAACGCGGCGTATCCGTTAACCTCGATTTTATGGGCAACACCACCTTTTTTGACGCCACGCATCCTGCCGCACGGGATTTCGTCTGGCAGGAGGTTAAGCGTAACTACTATGATCATGGCATCCGCACCTTCTGGCTCGATGAAGCGGAGCCGGAGTACCGAGCCTACGATTTTGATAACTACCGCTATCATCTTGGTCCGGTACAGGAAGTGGGCAACATTTATCCGCAGCTGTTTGCCCGCGGATTTTACGAAGGACTGCAACAACAGGGAGAGAGCGAGATCGTCAACCTGGTGCGCTGCGCGTGGGCGGGCAGTCAGCGCTATGGCGTGCTTGCGTGGTCTGGCGACGTTCACTCCTCGTTCCATGCGCTACGCAACCAGTTTACAGCCGGATTAAACATGGCGATGGCGGGTATTCCGTGGTGGACCACCGACATCGGTGGCTTCCAGGGCGGGAACATTGATGACCCGGCGTTTCATGAGCTATTAATCCGATGGTTCCAGTGGGCGGTATTCTGTCCGGTGATGCGTTTGCACGGTTATCGCGAGCCACAAATTGCCCCTGATGATGCCTGGCGCGACGGAATTGCACAATGCAACAGCGGCTCACCCAATGAGGTTTGGAGTTACGGCGAGGAGAATTACGCGCTGATGAAGAGCTGCCTGCTGCAACGTGAGCAGATTCGCTCCTACATAGATGGCCTAATGCGCGAAGCTCATGAACTCGGTGATCCGGTGATGCGCCCGCTGTTCTATCACTACCCGCAGCAGCCTGAGAGCTGGCAAGTGGAAGATCAGTATCTGCTGGGCAGCGACCTTCTGGTCGCGCCAGTGCTGTACGCCGGGCAGCGAGAACGTGAAGTATGGCTGCCTGCAGGCGAGCAATGGGTTGCCCGTAACGGTGAGTGCTATTATGGCGGTCAACGCATTTGCGTCTCCGCGCCGTTGAGTGAGATTCCGGTGTTTATGAGGAAAGGAAGTCAGGTAGACATCCGAACACCTGAGTAGATTAACATTGTCGAACCAGGTCGCCATGAATGGCGACCTGGCATAGCGAAATCTACGCGCCCGATTAGTCGCTTTCGTTACGCTTCTGCCCTAACCCATATTCACGCAGTTTATTGGCAATCGCGGTATGGGAAACCCCAAGGCGTTTCGCCAGTTTACGTGTGCTGGGATAGGACAGATAAAGACGCGTCAACACTGAACGCTCAAAGCGGCTGGTGATCTCATCCAGCGACCCTTCCATCGCTTCTTCTCCCAGTGAGACATCCAGTGCCTGTTCAGGCAACACAATATCTTGTGGACGAAGTTCATAGCCTTCCAACTGGGTCAACGCACGATACAGCGCGTTTTTTAACTGACGCACATTGCCCGGCCAGTTGTAGCGGGTCAGGAACGGTGCCAGCTGCGGTGACAAACGTGGGCGAGGTAAACCCTGCTCATCGGCGAAACGGGCGACAAACATCTCCGTCAGCGGCAGGATATCCAGTGGACGTTCGCGTAGCGGCGGCAGGTTGAGCGTCAGGACATTAAGCCGATAGAACAGGTCTTCACGGAACTCACCCCGTTGTACCAGCTCGATCAGGTTCTTCTGTGTCGCGCAAATCACGCGCACATCAACATGCACTTCATGCTCTTCGCCGACACGGCGGAAAGTACCGTCGTTGAGGAAACGCAGCAGTTTGGTCTGCATACGCGGTGACATCTCGCCGATTTCGTCCAGCAACACCGAGCCACCGTTGGCCTGCTCAAAGAACCCTTTTTTGCCTTCCAGCGCGTTCGGGTATGCTCCGGCAGCATGGCCAAACAGCTCGCTCTCTGCCACATCATCCGGCAGCGATGCGCAGTTCAGCGCCAGGAACGGTTTTTTACCGCGCGCACTGCGAAGATGACACGCGCGCGCCAGCATATCTTTACCGGTGCCGGTATCCCCCACAATCAGTAACGGGGCATCGTGCATCGCCAGTTTACGCGCCTGATCGATGACCTGGCGCATCTTCGGCGTCACGGCAACAATATGGTCAAACTCGGACTCATCGGTTACGGTGAGATTCTGCAACTGGCGGCCCATGCGCGCGGTGGATTTCAGGGTAATCATCGCGCCCACCGGCTGGTCGCTCTGCCCCTCTTCCTCGGCCATGTAAATCGGTCGGGCTTCCATCAGGAAATCACGCCCCTGAATCACCACATGCTGTGCCTGGGCTTCAACGCGCTCGTTTTCAATCCAACGCTGGAAGTTAAAGCCAGTAATCAGCGTGGCCGCATTTTGATTGCGCAACTTTTGCTCGTCGAGGTTAAACAGGCTCTGCGCCGCCGGGTTGGCCAGCTCTACCTTGCATTTGAGGTCGATAGAGAACACCGGTTCCGGCATCGCAATCAACAATGCGCTCAAGGCACGATGCTCGCGTTCCGAAGGCATGTAGCTGACGGTGCGCACATCTGTCACGCCAGGTGTACGGCGGATTTCCGCCATCAGATTGCTGAACGGCTCAAATTCCAGTGCGGAAAAATTGAGGTAGATGCGACCAAATGGCGCAATTTCGATACCGCGCAAGTCGATGTTGCGCGCAACCAGCAGGTCGAGTAGCTCGCGCGCCAGACCGATGCGGTCCTGGCAGAAAACTTCCAAACGCATTGCGATGAGCCTTAGTCAGGTTTTGATTTTAGAGATAATACGCTAACTTGCAGCGCCTCAGAAGGGGGCTGTCATGAAAAGTTGACAGTTCGAGGCAGGTGACGCGAAGAAGTGTAGCGGAACGCCCAGCATTAATCCCGCCGAATATCACATTTAACACAGATAATTTCACCTTTCACACCTTTCGCAGCGTGAAAGGTGAGCGAAGAGTGATTATTTAGCAGGCTTATCTGCTTTATCCCCACCTTTTACCAGGGATTCTTTTAACTGCCCCAGCAGTTCGCGGCGGAAGTCACCCAGTCGCGGTTTATCGTCCTCTAACCAGGGTAACGGACGGCATAATTCCATCGCTTTAATGCCGAGGCGCGCAGTCAGCAAGCCAGCTCCAATGCCCTGTGCTGCGCGCGCTGAGAGCCGAGCCGCAATATCCTGCGACATCCAGTCCATGCCCACTTCACGTACCAACTCAGATGCCCCCGCGAACGCCATATTCAGCAGCACCAAACGAAACAGCCGGATACGGCTGAAATAACCCAGTTCAATGCCATATATCGCGGCAATGCGGTTCACCAAACGCAGGTTGCGCCAGGCGATAAACGCCATATCCACTAATGCCAACGGGCTTACTGCGATCATCAAGGTGGATTCCGCGGCATGGCGGCTGATTTCACGATGTGCCTGACGGTCTAACACCGGTTGCACCAGTTGCGCGTACAGCATCACGATTTCGCGGTCATTGTGGGTTTCATGCAGTGCCGCATGCCAACGCTGTAACGCGGGATGCGCCTGATCGAGTTGCGCCTGCTGCGCCAGCTTCTCGCAAAACGCACGTCCCTTGCCAATGCCGTGGCTATTCAGCAGTTCACGCCCAACATCGCGCTCTTCTGCACGCTGGCGTAAGCGATAGAGACGTCGCCATTCGCCGATCACTGCGCCTGCGCCCGCCACCACAATCAGACCACCCGCAACACCGGTGCCAAGAGAGAACCAGTCACGCGTGATCCAGGCATCATGCAACCACTGTACGCCCTGAGCGACCACGCTCACGCCAAATATCGTCAGCCCCGCGCCAACCATTTTGCGCCACAAACTGCGTTTTGGCCGCAGCGCTGCTTCGACCACCTTTTCGCCTGCGCCCTCTTCCAGCACCTCTGTTTCGGTGGTGGCAAGAAAGGCAGTTTCAGCGTCTGCGCTAAACGTTTGTGCCGCGCGCAAGGGTTTCTCCGCTTCCGCTTCCAGCGGTCGGGCAAAATCAATGCGCGGTTTTAAAGGGGTTTCGTCGCTCATCGCAATTTATCTCCTAAAAGAAATTCCAGCGCGGCATCCATGCGAATGTGCGGCAGCGGCCGATCGACATCGAGCTGCTGCGGCCGGAACTGTTCAAACTGAAAGCCCTGTTGTTGCCAAAACTGATGCCCCGGCAAGCGCGGCGGCACTTCGCCAGGGTAGAAGGTCAAGGCTTCCCCATCATTAAGACGATGACCTCGCAAGGCGGGTAACTTTTCGCCACGATGTTCCACCAGTCCACTCTCGGTGGCCTGAACCGATGCCAGCCCAAGGCAATCCATACTGATGCCTTCAAACGCCGCGTTTTGCCAGGCATCCTGCACCAACTGCTGTAACAGCGACACCATATTGGCATGCTGATCGGCGGTGACATGGTCAGCCTTGGTGGCGGCAAACAACAGTTTATCGATCACCGGTGAAAACAGCCGACGGAACAAGGTGCGTTGACCGTAATGAAAACTCTGCATCAGTTGGGTCAGCGCCAGACGCATGTCATTGAACGCCTGCGGACCGCTATTGAGGGGTTGCAGGCAATCCACCAGCACGATCTGACGATCAAAGCGCAGGAAATGGTTTTTGTAGAAGCCTTTCACCACATGCTGGCAGTAGTAGTTAAAGCGTTGCTGCAGCATGGCAAAATGACTGCCTGCAGGTGCCTGTAACAGCTTGCTGGCGTGCATCTCATCCACCTGCGGCCACGGGAAGAACTGCAACGCAGGAGCACCGGCCATATCCCCCGGCAACACGAACCGTCCGGGTTGGATAAAGTGCAGCCCTTCGCTTTTGCACTGGTGCAGATAGTCGGTCCAGGCTGCTGCAATTGCAGCCAGACGGTTTTCATCGGCGGGAGCAAAAGGATCAAGATCTTCGCACAGGCTTTTCCAGCGTGCGGCCCACTGCTGCCTATCCCCCTGTAACAGCCCCATCATCTGCCGCGACCAGCTCAGGTAATCCTGTGCCAGCATGGGTAAGTCCAACAGCCATTCACCGGGGTAATCAACGATTTCGAGATAGAGAGTTGCGGTATCTTTGAAGTGGCGCAGCAGCGACTGCTCGGGGCGATAACGCAGCGCGAGTCGCATTTCGCTCACGCCGCGGGTTGGCGTGGGCCAGACGGGCGGTGTGCCATACAGTTGCGCTAAGCCTTCGTCATAGGTAAAACGCGGCGTGCCGAGTTCGCGCTGGGGTACGCGCTTAACGCCTAACAGGCGCTCTTCGCGCACCACCGAGAACAGCGGCAAACGTGCACCACTGTGTACATTAAGCAGTTGGTTAACCAGCGAAGTGATAAATGCCGTTTTGCCGCTACGGCTCAGGCCAGTTACCGCAAGGCGCAGATGGCGGTCAACACCGCGGTTCATTAACGCCGCGAATTCATTTTGCAGTCTTTTCATCGTTCTCCCTGACGAAACGCGCTGACAGGCGATTGAACACCTTACTCAGCAACGGTTCCAGGGCGGCCGCCAGTAACAGGCGCAACGGGCGACGCGCCACCGATTTTACTGCCCAGCCAGCCAGGCCGCCGGGCGCATAGGTTACTGCACTGATGATGATGAATTTCCCCGCCGACTTCAACGCAGGCGTTGCGCGACGGCGCAGAGCAGTAAAACGCTGATTGTGCATGTCCACCTCTTTAGGATAAACCGGAAAGCGGACCCGCTGCCGGGCCCGGGGAAGAAAATCAGATTTGACGGAAACGACTGCGCACACTGAAGGTTTCAGAGGTGACGTAGCGTTCAATATCCCGCACGTTGCGCTCGTCACGGTGTAAGCTGGTCTCTAATTCATCCAGCATGTCACGCGCCGTGGGCGTACGTTGATCGGGCGCATCCTCCGGCTTCTCATCCAGGACGAAGCCAAGAATGAAATAGGCCACCACCGTGAACATGAACAGCCCGAAAAACAGCGACAACACCACAATCACGCGCAGCAGGCGTACGGGAATATCGAGATACTCCGCCAGTCCCGCGCACACACCACGGATTTTTCCCTGCTGCGGGATGCGCCACAGCTTGCGGCCATTCATCATGGTTGCCTCCAGTTCGGATGCTCTGCATCGAGAATCGCTTCCAGGGCTTCAACACGTTCGCGCATACGGCGCGCATCTTGCGTCAGCTGTTGCAGACGCTGCATATCGCCAGATGACAGTTCCGCGCCACCGTTGCGTTTGTTGCTGTAATGCAGCCATAACCAGATCGGTGCCACAAACAGCACGAAGATCGTTAAGGGGATGGCCAGGAATAGTGCGCTCATTGATTTTCCTTTTTCAGGTACACCTTTATCCACGGGCCCGCTAACAGGCCCGTCTTGATCACTCGCTGCGGTTCATTTTGGCTTTCAGCGCAGCCAACTGCTGGCTGATCTCATCATCCGCTTTCAGCTCGGCGAATTCCTGATCTAAGCCTTTAGGCTTGCCGAAACGCTGGCTTTCCGCCTCTGCTTCCATGTGATCGATACGGCGTTCAAACGATTCGAAGCGAGCCATGGCATCATCCAGCTTGCCGCTGTCGAGCTGACGACGTACGTCACGCGATGAAGAAGCCGCCTGATGACGCAGCGTCAATGCCTGCTGACGGGCACGGGTTTCAGTGAGTTTTTTCTCCAGCTCACCGATTTCACCCTTCATGCGTTCGAGCGTTTCTTCAACCTGAACGGCTTCCTGCTGCAATGAGGCAATCAGGTCGGTCAGTTTCTGTTTTTCGATCAAGGCAGCACGCGCGAGATCTTCTTTGCCTTTATTGATGGCCAGTTCGGCTTTTTCCTGCCATTCAGCCTGCTGAATTTCAGCCTGCTCAATGCGACGTGAAAGCTGTTTCTTTTCTGCCAGCGCGCGGGCAGAGGTGGAGCGAACTTCCACCAGCGTGTCTTCCATTTCCTGAATCATCAGGCGTACCAGTTTCTGCGGATCTTCGGCGCGCTCCAGCAGGGAATTGATGTTGGCGTTCACGATGTCGGCGAAACGAGAAAAATACCCATAATGATGTTCCTCAATGTGTCGTGTGATTGTTTCGTACAGGGTTTCCTAATACAAAGTGCGTGCCAACTTTTAACTTATTGATTTAACGTAGTTTGCATATTTTACATCTGTCTGGTCATCGATTAAGGTAGTGAAATTGATTAACGTGTGGCGAAATTCATCATGGCAAATGGCAACGATAACCTGTTGGGCGAATCAAACAATTTTCTGGAAGTGCTTGAGCAGGTCTCTCGTTTGGCACCGCTGGAAAAACCGGTGCTGGTGATTGGCGAACGCGGTACCGGTAAAGAGCTGATTGCCAGCCGTCTGCACTACCTTTCCGATCGCTGGCAAGGCCCGTTCATCTCTCTTAACTGCGCCGCCTTGAATGAAAATCTGTTGGATTCCGAACTGTTTGGGCATGAGGCGGGCGCGTTTACCGGGGCACAAAAACGGCATTTGGGCCGCTTTGAACGTGCCGATGCGGGTACCCTGTTTCTCGATGAGCTCGCCACCGCCCCGATGCTGGTGCAAGAGAAGCTATTGCGCGTGATCGAATACGGGCAGCTGGAACGCGTCGGCGGGAATCAATCGTTGCAGGTGAATGTGCGTCTGGTGTGCGCCACCAACGAAGATTTGCCCGCGCTTGCCGCCGCCGGAAAATTCCGTGCAGACCTGCTGGACCGTTTGGCTTTTGACGTGGTTCAGCTTCCGCCCTTACGCGAACGCCGTAGCGATATATTGGTGATGGCCGAGCATTTTGCCATTCAGATGTGCCGGGAACTTGGCCTGCCGCTGTTCCCCGGATTCAGCGAAGCCGCGCAGCAGACGCTGCTTAATCACAGTTGGCCAGGTAATGTGCGTGAGTTAAAGAATGTGGTCGAGCGTTCGGTGTATCGCCATCACAGCGTTGATGAGCAGTTGGATAACATCATCATTAACCCCTTTGCCCCACGCAGCGCGCCGCCGGAAAGCATTGCAGTCCCGGTTGCCAGCACATTACCCGCCCTGCCACTCGATTTACGTCAATGGCAAAACCAGCAGGAGCGTGAGTTAGTGGAAGCCAGTTTGCAGCAGGCGAAATTCAACCAGCGCCGCGCCGCCGAGCTATTACGGGTGACCTATCATCAGTTGCGCGCCATGATGAAGAAGCATGGGATTCAGGCCAGAGATGAGGTCTAAAAGCAAAAGCGCGCGATTATGTGGCAGGAGCACGCCCGGCGACGGGCGGCCTGAACACCAAACCCACAAGCCACAAGCCACAAGCCACAAATTAAGGTTTAACCAACCGCACAGGTGTGTGGCGTTTTTCCCTATAGCTTTTATGCGGATGCAAGGCGGCAAGTGCGCCAATCCCCAGGAGCATACACCAGTATGTGACTGGGGTTGGCGTGCGCAGCCAACGCAGCAGCCGAATAAAAGATGACGGGAAAAACGTCACACAAAAAAAAGCCCGCACTATAAAGTACGGGCAACTTAATACTGGAAGCAATGTGAGCAATGTCGTGCTCTTCTTCGGTAGAGCCACCGTCGAAGCGCAGAAGAATAATAATCATTCTTATTATCATCTGTAAAGCCCTAATTGAGAATTTTTCTCATTTCCACACTAACGGTGTGATTATCTCGTGCTCATCTTGGCGAAAAAGAGCGCAGTTGCATCGTGAATTTGGGGAGTGCGTGACGTTTGCGATACACTCACGCTATTGCCTCAGAATCGTTGAGTTCTATGCCAAAATTATTGTCTTCGCTGCTGCTCAGTCTCAGCGTAATGAGTGCGTCTGCGCTGGCTGCGCCAACCGATAACATCCGCAACAGCGGCTTTGTTTATTGCGTTAACGGCACCGTGAATACCTTTAATCCGCAGATGGTCAGCAGTGGCCTGGTGGTCGATACGCTGGCTGCCCAACTCTATGATCGGCTGCTGGATGTTGATCCCTACACCTATCGCTTAATTCCCGACCTGGCGCAGAGCTGGGAAGTGCGCGATAACGGCGCGACCTACCGTTTCCACCTGCGTAAAGACGTGTCATTCCAGCACACCAACTGGTTTAAACCCACGCGTAAAATGAATGCCGACGATGTGGTGTTCAGTTTTGCACGCATGTTCGATCGCCAGCACCCGTGGCACAACGTTAACGGCGGCAGCTATCCCTATTTCGACAGTTTGCAGTTTTCCGACTCGGTGCAGAGTGTGAAAAAGCTGGATAACGATACCGTTGAAATCCGATTAAACAGCCCTGATGCCTCTTTCCTGTGGCACATCGCGACGCATTACGCCCCGATATTGTCACAAGAGTATGCTGACACACTCACGGCCAAAGGCCAGCAGGAGCAGTTGGATCGTGAACCGGTCGGCACCGGCCCGTTCCAGTTAAGCGAATATCGTACCGGGCAATACTTGCGGCTGGCGCGTAATCCACAGTACTGGAAAGGCGTCCCGCGCTTGCAGCAAGTGGTAATCGATCTGGGCGTTGGTGGCACCGGACGTCTGTCGAAACTGTTAACCGGTGAATGCGACGTGCTGGCTTACCCCGCCGCCAGCCAGCTGTCGATTTTGCGCGACGACCCGCGTTTGCGCATGACCTTACGCCCCGGGATGAACATTGCGTATCTGGCGTTTAACACTCGCAAACCGCCACTGGATCGCCCCGAAGTGCGTCACGCGCTGGCGTTGGCCATCAACAATGAACGTTTGATGGAGTCGATCTATTACGGTACGGCAGAAACCGCCGCGTCGATTTTACCGCGTGCTTCCTGGGCTTATGACAACGATGCTCGCGTCACCGAGTACAACCCCGCCAAAGCCCGTGAAGAGCTAAAAGCCCTCGGGCTGGAAGATCTGCATTTACGTTTGGTGGTGCCCACCACCTCGCAATCCTGGAACCCCAGCCCGTTGAAAACGGCTGAACTGCTTCAGGCGGATTTGGCGCAGGTTGGCGTGCGTGTCACCATTGCGCCCGTCGAGGGTCGCTTCCAGGAGGCGCAGTTGATGGCGATGAACCATGACTTAACCCTGACGGGCTGGGCCACCGACAGTAACGATCCAGACAGCTTCTTCCGCCCGCTATTGAGCTGCGCGGCGATCCGGTCACAGACTAACTACGCGCACTGGTGCTCGCCCGCTTTCGACGAGGCGCTGCAACATGCGTTGTTATCGCAACAGCTCTCTGCGCGTATTGACAGTTACGACCAGGCGCAACAGATTCTCGCGCAGGAGTTACCGGTCTTGCCGCTGGCGTCGTCGCTGCGCTTACAAGCCTATCGCCACGACATTAAGGGGTTAGTGCTGAGTCCATTTGGTAACGCCTCCTTTGCTGGGGTTTACCGTGATGAGAGCAGCGAGGAGTAAGCATGATTATCTACGTATTGCGTCGTTTACTGTTGCTCCTGATAACGCTATTTCTGCTGTCGCTGGTGAGCTTTAGCCTGAGCTATTTCACCCCCAATGCCCCACTGGAGGGCGCATCGCTATTTGATGCCTGGTGGTTCTGGTTTAAAGGATTGCTGCAGTTCGATTTTGGCGTTTCCAGCACTAACGGTCAGCCGATTGATGTGCAATTGCGCGAAGTGTTCCCTGCAACGCTTGAGCTGTGCGTGCTGGCCTTTATGTTGGCCTTGCTGGTGGGCATTCCCCTTGGCATTTGCGCCGGCGTGATGCGTAAAAAATGGCAGGACAAAGCCATCAGCGCATTAGCCCTGCTCGGTTTTTCCATGCCGATTTTCTGGCTGGCGCTGCTGTTTACCCTGTTCTTTTCCCTGACGCTCGGCTGGCTGCCGGTTTCCGGGCGCTTTGACCTGCTCTATCCGGTGCAGAACATCACCGGCTTTGCGCTGATCGATGCCTGGTTAAGCCCGTCGCCATGGCGCCATGAGATGTTGATGAGTGCACTGACACACATGATTTTGCCCGTCATCGTGCTGGCAGTTGCCCCCACCACCGAAGTGATTCGACTGCTGCGCAGCAGTACCAGTGACGTGATGGATAAAAACTATGTGAAAGCAGCAGCGACGCGCGGACTTTCGCGCTTCACGGTGATCCGCCGACATGTGCTGCACAATGCGCTGCCGCCGGTGATCCCGCGCCTCGGTTTGCAGTTCTCTACCATGTTGACGCTAGCGATGATTACTGAAGTGGTGTTTAACTGGCCGGGCATCGGCCGCTGGTTGATTAACGCGATTCGCCAGCAAGATTATGCCGCTATTTCGGCCGGGGTGATGGTGGTCGGCGGTTTAGTGATTCTGGTTAGCGTCCTGTCCGATATTCTCGGTGCGGCACTCAATCCGTTGAAACACAAGGAATGGTATGCCTTACGATGATATCTACGCTGAAGAGCGCCTGCCCAGCCCATTCCGTCTGTTCTGGCAGCGATTATACCGCGACACCAGCGGCATGATCGGGCTATACGGTTTCGGTATCCTGCTGTTCCTGTGCCTGTTTGGTGGCTTACTGGCACCTTATGGCATCGACCAGCAGTTCCTTGGCTATCAGCTGCTACCGCCCTCCTGGTCACGCTACGGCGATGTGTCTTTCTTCCTCGGCACCGATGACCTGGGTCGTGATGTGCTGAGCCGCTTGTTGAGCGGCGTCGCGCCAACCGTGGGCTCCGCCATTTTAGTGACGGTGCTGGCTGCGGTATGTGCGCTGGTGTTGGGTGTGCTGGCCGGTATTACGCACGGCCTGCGCTCGGCGGTAATGAACCACGTGCTGGATACCCTGCTCTCGATTCCTTCTCTGCTGCTGGCGATTATCGTGGTGGCCTTTCTTGGGCCCCGCCTGGAACACGCGATGCTGGCGGTGTTTCTGGCGATTATCCCGCGCCTGGTGCGCGAGATTTACACTGCCGTCCATAATGAAATGGAGAAAGAGTATGTGGTGGCACTGCGTCTTGATGGCGCGCGTAATCTGAATATTCTGTGGAACGCAGTGCTGCCGAATGTGTTACCGCTGCTGGTCAGCGAATTTACCCGTTCGCTGTCGATGGCGATTCTGGATATCGCAGCGCTCGGTTTTCTCGATCTGGGTGCACAACTGCCCTCGCCCGAATGGGGCGCGATGTTGGGTGACGCCCTGGAGCTGATTTATGTCGCCCCCTGGACAGTGATGCTGCCCGGTGTAGCGCTGATGGTCAGTGTATTAATCGTTAACCTGCTGGGCGATGGCGTCCGTCGTGCCGTAGAAGCGGGAGCTGAATAATGCCGTTACTTGATATTCGTAACCTCACCATCGAATTCATGACCTCCGAAGGCCCGGTGAAAGCGGTGGATCGCATCAATCTCACGCTCAGCGAGGGGGAAGTCCGCGGGCTGGTGGGTGAGTCGGGTTCAGGCAAGAGTCTGATTGCGAAAGCCATTTGCGGCGTGACCAAAGATAACTGGCGCGTCACTGCGGACCGCATGGTGTTTGACGATATCGACTTGCTGCGCTTATCGCCTCGCGAGCGTCGCCGCATTGTCGGGCACAACGTGTCGATGATTTTTCAGGAGCCGCAGTCTTGTCTGGATCCTTCAGAGAGCATTGGTCGTCAGTTGATGCAGGCAATACCACGCTGGACCTTCAAAGGCCATTGGTATCAGCGTTTGTGGTTCTGGCGCAAAGCGCGTGCTATCGAACTGCTGCACCGCGTGGGGATCAAAGATCACAAAGACATCATGCGCAGTTTCCCGTACGAACTGACCGAAGGCGAATGCCAGAAGGTAATGATCGCTATCGCGCTGGCCAATCAGCCTCGCTTGTTGATCGCCGATGAACCGACCAATGCCATGGAGCCGACCACGCAAGCACAAATTTTCCGCTTGCTGAGCCGACTGAATCAGAACAACAACACCACCATTTTGCTGATCAGCCACGATCTGCGCACCATGAGCCAATGGGCAGATCGCATTAATGTGATGTATTGCGGTCAGACCGTGGAAACCGCGCAAAGCGAAGACTTAATGGATACACCACACCATCCTTACACCCAGGCGCTGATCCGCGCGATGCCCGATTTTGGCAGCGCCTTACCGCATAAAAGTCGACTTAATACGCTGTCCGGCGCCATTCCGTCACTGGAACACTTGCCGATTGGCTGCCGTCTTGGTCCGCGCTGCCCCTATGCGCAGCGCAAATGTATCGAGACACCGCGCCTGAGCGGCAATAAAGCGCATCTGTTCGCTTGCCACTTCCCGTTAAATATCGAGGGTCAGTAAGTATGGAAACCCTGCTGGAAGTGCGTAACCTGAGCAAAACCTATCGCTACCGTACCGGGCTGTTTCGTCGCCAACATGTTGAAGCGGTAAAAGGGGTGAGTTTTACCCTGCGTGAGAAGCAGACGCTGGCGGTGATTGGCGAGAATGGCTCGGGCAAATCTACGCTGGCTAAGATGCTGAGCGGCATGATCGAACCCACGGATGGCGAGATGCTGATCGACGACCATCCGCTGGAGTACGGTGATTACGGCTATCGCAGCCAACGCATCCGCATGATTTTTCAGGACCCGTCTACGTCACTGAATCCGCGTCAGCGCGTCAGCCAGATCCTCGATTTCCCGCTGCGCCTCAACACCGAGTTAGATGATGAGGAGCGCGAAAAACGCATTATCGCCACGTTACGTCAGGTGGGTTTGTTGCGCGATCATGCCGGTTACTATCCGCACATGCTGGCCCCCGGTCAGAAACAGCGTCTGGCACTGGCGCGTGCGTTGATTTTACAGCCGAAAGTCATCGTGGCGGATGAGGCCCTCGCCTCGCTGGATATGACCATGCGATCACAACTGGTGAATCTGATGCTGGAACTGCAGGAGAAGCATGGTATCGCCTATATTTATGTGACGCAGCATCTCGGCATGATGAAGCACATTAGCGACCAGGTGCTGGTGATGCATCAGGGAGAAGTGGTGGAACGCGGCGGCACGGCCGATGTGTTGGCTTCCCCGTTGCACGACCTCACCAAACGTCTTATTACCAGCCATTTTGGTGAAGCACTGACCGCTGAAGCCTGGCGCAAAGTACGCTGATTGTTCAGCGCATCGCGGAAAACGCGGTGCGGTTTACCGCAATTGACAGAGACGTGCTAGAATCCGCACGTCGATTAACGTCGGTCGCCCACTTTTTAACCATTGCGACCGCCAACAACAATGACCATAAGGATTACAGCTATGGGTTTTCTTTCCGGTAAGCGCATTCTGATTACTGGCGTTGCCAGTAAACTCTCCATCGCCTACGGTATTGCACAGGCGATGCACAAACAGGGCGCAGAACTGGCTTTCACCTACCAGAACGACAAATTGAAAAGTCGTGTGGAAGAGTTCGCTAAAGATTTGGGTTCTGACATTGTTTTGCCATGCGATGTGGCAGAAGACGAGAGCATCACTGCGCTGTTCACCGAACTGGCAAAAACCTGGCCAAAATTTGACGGTTTCGTTCACTCAATTGGTTTCGCCCCTGGCGACCAGTTAGATGGTGACTACGTGAACGCCGTGACCCGTGAAGGCTTCAAAATCGCTCACGACATCTCTGCCTACAGCTTTGTTGCGATGGCGAAAGAGTGCCGTGCGATGCTGAACCCGAATTCAGCCCTGCTGACCCTGTCTTACCTGGGTGCAGAGCGCGCTATCCCGAACTACAACGTAATGGGTCTGGCGAAAGCGTCTCTGGAAGCAAACGTACGCTACATGGCGAACGCAATGGGTCCTGAAGGTACGCGTGTCAACGCCGTGTCTGCGGGTCCAATCCGTACCCTGGCAGCCTCTGGCATCAAAGATTTCCGTAAGATGCTGGCTCACTGTGAAGCGGTTACGCCAATTCGCCGTACTGTCACCATCGAAGACGTGGGTAACTCTGCGGCCTTCCTGTGTTCAGACCTGGCGGGTGGTATCACCGGTGAAGTGGTACACGTTGATGGCGGCTTCAGCATTGCCGCAATGAACGAGCTGGAACTGAAATAATGTAGAAGCCCACGACTGTGGGCTTTTGGGCGGCCTGATGGCCGCCCCTGCAACCCTCGCCTTATACCAACCCGCTATTTGTTATTCCCCTTCATTCTTTTGCCACAGACAGTGCTTCAGCGACGATAAGCTAGCCCTTTGGTGGCGATGCGCTTTTCAGATTTGCTCGTCGTTAACCAAGTCCGTTTTTTGCGCAAGGAATGACCATGGAACAACGCCGTTCTCCCGGCCATGACCACTGGTTTTATGAAAGCCAGACTCGCCCGCAATCCCATGCCACCGCGCCCCTGGTGCCCGAGGCCGCTTACATTGAAGATCGCTTTTTATTGGGCCTGCAGCAAGAAGCCAGCGCGTTACAGCCGCTGCTGAGTCGCTTCCAGCCTGCCTTACTGGCCGCGCGCGATCTCAGCCAAATTCTGTTTCCTGACACCCTGAACACCTCGCTGACGCACACCTTAACGCTTTACGATCGTCTCAGCACCGCGCTGACCGTGGCGCAGGTGGCTGGTGTGCAGCGGCTGTGCAACCACTACTCGGCACGCTTGAATCCCTTACCCGGCCCCGACTCCTCACGGGAGAGCAATAATCGCCTGACGCAGATAACTCAGTACGCGCGCCAACTGGCGATGCAACCGGCCTTGATTAATGCCAATAGCATCAGCGCTCTGGATGCGGTCGGGTTGACCGAGCCGGACATTGTCACGCTCAATCAGTTGGTCGGATTTGTCAGCTATCAGGCGCGCGTGGTGGCCGCCTTGCAGGCAATGATGGGATTGCCAGTGCGCTGGATCCCTGGCGTTTCACCGCCGCCTGATGCCGACCCTGTGCTGTTTTCTTCTTCTTCGACGTGGCAACACGCGTTGAAACCGGTCGAACTGCGTTACGCCAGTGCGGAACAGTTAGCTGCTGTCACCTTCTGTCAGGGCATAGCGGATTTAGAGGATGCCGTCTGGTTGTTGGTACAGGATGCGCAGGTTCTGTACGGCTGGGCCACCCTGCAACAGCGCCTGGGCGACCATTTTGGCGAAGAGGCGTCTCTGGCGCAGGCGGTGAGTGCACGTGTCCTCGGGTGCCGTCGTTTGTTTGCACAACGAGTCCACCATCACCGCGATCTGCTGTTACAGGACGTCGATAAAGCGGGAGAAACGACCCCACTGATTCACGTCAGTGCGCAGTTGGTCCGTTTGCCAGAGCGCTTCAGTGCCGCGCATCTGCAGCCCTTGTTGAATGCTGGATGGGGCAGCGAACGCATTTTTACCCTGCTGCTGGCGGTGGCCTTCGCCAGTTGGCAAGATCGTGTATTTATGGCGCTGGGTGAAGTACGTTAATCTGGCAGATGTCGACGCGCTTCATCAAAGAAATGCTGGGCCAGCGGCGATGCCCTGCCCGGCTCGGCAATCACCAATGCGGCCTGGCGTCCCATGGGAGCCATTTCAATCGGGCGGCGCGCCAGATTCTGCAACATCTCCGGCAATAAGTGATCGCACGGCGACACCATCACGCCCAGCCCCACCTGCGCACTCTGCAGCAACTGCATAATCGAGGCACTCTCGACAATCACACGCGGTAAGATCCCGGTTTCTCGCAGCTGTCCATCCAGGTAGCGGCGAAAATAGCGCGTGGGTTCGGCAAGGCACAGAGGTTGCGCCGCCAGTGTCTTCAGTGAAAGGGTCTGCTGTTCCAGCAGTGTCGGGAAATGCTCAGGGTTAAAAAATCGCTTCGACGCCGCGATCCTTCAACAGTGCGGTCTGGAAATGCAGTTCACGCAGTGACGTCAGTTCAAAGAATCCGATACCGCCATCGACGGTGTGACTGTTTAATGCCTCCAGTAGTTGGTCGGCACTCATCGCCGCCACGCGATAATCCAGCTGCGGATAACGCGCCTCGACGGCTTTTAACAGTGCGGGCAGTGCCACACTGCACTGCGGCATCACACCCAGACGCAGCGTACCGTTAACACCGTGCTTCAGTGATTCCACTTCCAGTTTCAGGCCCTGATACACCGACACAATCTCGCGCGCCCAAGTCAGCACCCGTTCGCCTTCCGGCGTGAAACCGTCGAAATTATTGCTGCGATTGATCAGCGACAGGCCCAGCTCGCGCTCAAGATTTTTTAGCCGCATCGATAACGTCGGTTGGCTGACAAAACTGGCTTCTGCCGCGCGGCCAAAATGGCGTTCACGCTCTAAATTACAGAGGTAAATCAATTGCTTGATGTCGATTTTTTCATCCACCCTGAAGACACGATCGCGCTATGGTAGCAAACTCAGGCGCTAAAAAGCACAAAGGCCGCCGGGAGGCAGCCTTGGAATAAATTATTGCCCCACCCGGCGCTTATCTCCGGCACTCGCAATGGCTTAGCTCTTGAAGGGGCGAAGCCATCTTCGCAAATTTCCGCCATAGAGATTTAACAATGATTGCGAATTTTATTATTAGCGTGGTAACTAAATATTTATGCCACGCCTAAGGCACTTTTTACCTCGCTGGCAATCTTTTCCACCTGCGGGCCATAGATCACCTGCACATCATGTTCGCTCACGCGATTAACGCCGTTAGCCCCGGTAGTCAGCAGCGTCTGATCAACCACTTCATTCATCTGCTTTACCCGCACACGCAATCGGGTAAAGCAGCAATCGACGTCCTCTATATTGCCCTGCCCGCCTAACCCACTGATGATCACTTTAGTGCGCTCATCTGCCGTGACCTGAGCGGTTTGTGGTTCTTCATCCGACTCACGCCCCGGCGTTTCCACTCGCATCCTTGTGATTACAAAACGGAAACCGTAGTAATAGATCGGTGCATAAATTACGCCCAATACCACTGTCCACCACCAGTGCGTTTTGCTACCGCCCAGCATGCCGAATACCACCAAATCGATGGCGCCGCCCTGCACGTTACCAATCATCAGATGCAGCATCGACATCAACATAAATGATAAGCCGGTGAGCAGTGCGTGCAGGATGTAAAGCACAGGGGAAACGAAGATAAAGCAGAACTCCAGCGGCTCGGTGATCCCGGTGGTAAATGATGTCAGCGCGCCTGCCAACACCAGCGCTTTGACGCGCTGTTTATGTTCTGGCCGCGCCGTGTGGTAAATCGCCAGGGCTGCGGCGGGCAAGCCAAACATCATCACCGGAATTTTACCCTGTGCAAGAAACTGAGTGGCATTGCGGACAGTGTCATCGGGGATGGCGCCAGGATGGGTTAAGGAACTATTGAAGATATTGAGCGCACCCACAATGGTTTGCCCGTCCACCGTTGCCATGCCGCCAATCGGCGTGAAGCGCACGGTTTCATTGAGGATATGGTGCAACCCCGTGGGGATCAGCAGTCGCTCACCGGTGCCCAACAGAAATGCACCGTACTGGCCACTCTTGCCAATCATCTGCCCTACCCACGCAATCCCAGCGCCAAGGGTGGGCCAGATCAGCGCCAGTAACACGCCAATCAGCGGTAACACGATAATGGTGACGATGGGCACAAACCGCCTCCCGCCAAAAAAGCTGATCGCGGTAGGCAGTTGCTGAGTATAGAAACGGTTATGCAACAGCACGGTGATCAGCCCGGCAATCACGCCGCCCAGCACGCTCATGTTATAGGTGAATATCCCCAGCATGTCGATGTACTCGGCGGAAGTCATCATGGCCGTGGTCTGGTCCATACCCGCTTGCTGCAGCGCTTCCGGTGTGGTGGTGGCGGCAGTCAACCCTTTAGCGGCCAGTGTGGCATTGATACCCACATTCATCGCGATATAGCCAATCACGCTGGCAAAGGCCGCCGTGGGTTTTTCTGCTTTGGCTAAGCCAATCGCGCTGGCGACGGCAAAGAAAACCGGCAGATTGGCAAACAACGCAGCAGCCACTTTACGAATAAAGCCGATGATCAACTGAGGTACATGCAAGTTTGCAAACGCATCGCCGGTGACAGCCGGGTTTTGCATGGCGGCTGCCAGCCCGAGAAAGATCCCTGCGGCGGCAATAACGGAAATCGGCATCATTAAGGCTTTACCGAAGGCATGGATTTGGCTGGCCAGATTCTTCATGGTGCGCGCCCTTTCTTCGATTGAAAGAGCAATTATTAGTCAGTTATCAATATTTCACGTCACAGCGGCCGGCTGTCAGCCTGAAGAATTTGAACTGCATCACGCTTTAATGCCTGGTAACGCGATAAACCGCCTCTATCGCACCATTAAACCAATCAATTAGACAACTTTTGCTGTCAGTCGCACACTTCTTTCCAACAGAAGTCATATTCTGATAACAATTCATAAACAATAAGCCTGCGACGACCATGAAATTTAAACGTAAAATTCAGCCTTATCGTGCCGCTGCTGGCGGTTGGGGCTCTTTGGAAGCAACCACTCGTTTTGTCCTTGATAGTAAAGCTGCCCTGAAAAACATGCGTAACCTGATGCGCATGAACAAAGCGCGTGGCTTTGACTGCCCAGGTTGTGCATGGGGCGACGACAACAAAAGCACCTTTAGCTTTTGTGAAAACGGGGCCAAAGCGGTCACATGGGAAGCCACGCGTCGCGTGGTGGAGCCCGAATTTTTTGCTCAGCACAGTGTCAGCACCCTGTACCAGCAAAGCGACTACTTCCTTGAGTATCAGGGCCGCCTCACTCACCCAATGCGCTATAACAGCGAAACCGATCACTATGAACCGATCGGTTGGGATGATGCGTTCGCGTTGATTGCCAAACACCTCAACGCGATGGATCACCCCGATCAGATGGAGCTGTACACCTCTGGTCGCGCCAGCAATGAAGCCTCATGGCTCTATCAACTGTTCGGCCGCGTGATGGGCACCAACAACTTCCCGGACTGCTCAAACATGTGCCACGAAGCGAGCGGCACCGGCCTGAAGCGCAGTATTGGCGTGGGTAAAGGCACCATCCGCTTGGACGATTTTGATCACGCTAATGCGATTTTTGTCTTCGGGCAGAACCCGGGCACTAACCATCCGCGTATGTTGCACAGCCTGCGTCATGCGGCCGATCACGGTGCCAAAATCGTCACCTTTAACACTCTGCGTGAGCGTGGACTGGAGCGTTTTGCCGATCCGCAAAAGCCACTGGAAGTGGTCACCTCAATGGCAGGCACGATTAGTTCTGCCTATTACCAGCCCAATCTGGGTGGTGATATGGCGGCGATTCGCGGCATGGTGAAAACGCTGCTGGAAGTACAACGTGAGCGCCTGGCGGCAGGTGAGCCGGGTATCTTTGATCAGGCCTTTATTGATGCCAATACCCACGGCATTGAGCATTATCTTGCGGCGGTGGATAACACGCGCTGGGATGACATTGTGCGTCAATCTGGCCTGAGTGAAGCGCAGATCCGCGAAGCAGCGGCGATTTATCAGAGTGCTGAACGCGTGATCATCACCTGGGCGATGGGCATCACCCAGCATAAACACTCGGTGGATACAGTACGCGAAATTACCAACCTGCAACTGCTGTTTGGTCAGTTGGGCAAAAAAGGCGCCGGTCTGTGCCCGGTTCGTGGTCACAGTAATGTGCAGGGTAACCGCACCATGGGCATCGATGAGAAGCCCAACAAACCTTTCCTTGATGCATTGGGCGCACATTTCGATTTCGAACCCCCACGTGAACACGGCCACAACACCGTTGAAGCCCTGAACGCGATGCTGCGTGATGAAGTCAAAGTGCTGATTGCACTGGGCGGTAATCTTGCTGCGGCGGCGCCGGACTCTCCGGTGACAGAAGAAGCGCTACAGCATTGCGGCCTGACCGTGCACATCAGCACCAAACTGAACCGAAGCCATTTAGTACCGGGCCACGAAGGTTTGATTCTGCCGACGCTGGGCCGTACTGAACGCGATCGTCAGGCCAGCGGCAACCAGTTTATTACCGTTGAAGACTCCTTCAGCATGGTGCATGCATCTGAGGGTGTCGGGATTCCACTGGCCGATACACAGCGTTCTGAAACCGCGATTGTGGCCGGCATTGCACATGCCACGCTGGGCAGCGACAAGATTGACTGGTTAGGCATGGCGGATAACTATGATGTGATCCGCGACCATATCGGTGCCACCATTCCGGGCTTCGCGGATTTCAATAACAAGTGTGATATTCCGGGTGGTTTCTATCTGGGAAGCGCCGCGGCTGAGATGCGATTCAACACGCCAACTAAGCTGGCAGAGTTTAGCGCGGCAGCCCTACCGACCTCGTTGTTCCCGCAATTGGGCAACGATGTGGAAGTCCCGTTCACGCTGCAAACACTGCGCTCGCATGACCAGTACAACACCACCATTTACGGCCTCGATGACCGTTATCGTGGGGTGTACGGTCAACGTGAAGTGGTGTTTATCCATCCGGATGATATGGCGTCCCTGGGCTTCAGCGAAGGTCAGTTGGTGGACATTGAAACCCTGTGGAACGATGGCCTGACACGCCGGGTGAGCGGCTTCAAGCTGGTGCCGTATAACATTCCGCGTGGCAACCTGGCGGCCTATTATCCGGAAACCAATCCGCTGGTGCCCCTTTCCAGCTATGGTGACGGCAGCGGTACACCGACCTCCAAATCGGTGCCGGTGAAACTGGCGTTAACGGCCGCTGTACCTACGCAGCGTATCGCCTGAGTCATCAGCGTTATCAGAAGGTAAAAAGCCGCGCAAAGCGGCTTTTTAGCCTGTTTTGGCCTTGCCGCGCGCCCCTGATTCGCGTAAAACTGTCCACCGCTCTTAGGCCACGAAACTAAATACATTATGTTCCAGGATAACCCGCTGCTCGCGCAGCTGAAAGAGAAGCTTCACGCGCAAACCCCGCGCGCCGAAGGTGTTGTGAAAGGCACGGAAAAAGGGTTTGGCTTCCTTGAAGTCGATGCCCAAAAAAGCTACTTCATTCCTCCTCCGCAGATGAAAAAAGTGATGCACGGTGACCGTATTTCAGCGGTGATCCACACTGATAAAGATCGCGAGAGTGCCGAGCCGGAAACCCTGATCGAGCCGTTCCTGTCCCGCTTTGTCGGTCGCGTCCAGAAGAAGGATGACCGCCTGTCGATTGTCCCTGACCATCCTCTGTTGAAAGATGCGATTCAATGCCGCGCGGCGCGCGATGTCACGCATGAATTCCAGAACGGTGACTGGGCTGTGGCAGAAATGCGTCGCCACCCGCTGAAAGGCGATCGCGGTTTTTATGCTGAACTGACTGAATTCATTGTCACTGCGGACGATCACCTTGCGCCGTGGTGGGTCACCCTGTCGCGCCATAATCTGGAGCGCGAAGCGCCGAAAGTGGCCTTCGGTGAGATGCTCGACGAACATTTACAGCGTGAAGATCTGACCGCACTGAACTTCGTGACCATCGACAGCGCCAGCACCGAAGATATGGATGATGCGCTGTATGTCGAAACCACCGCCGACGGCAACGTGTCACTGACTATCGCCATCGCCGATCCTACTGCCTATGTGGCAGAAGGCAGTGAGCTGGATAAACTCGCGTCTAAGCGTGCCTTTACCAACTATTTGCCGGGCTTCAACATCCCCATGCTGCCGCGTGAGCTGTCTGACAATGTCTGTTCACTGCGTCCTGACGTCCGTCGCCCAGCCTTGGCTTGCCGAGTTACCGTGCTTCCCGACGGCAGCCTGGCTGACGATGTGCACTTCTTCGCGGCCTGGATCGAATCTAAAGCCAAGCTGGTTTATGACGAAGTCTCCGACTGGCTGGAAAATACCGGCAGTTGGCAGCCGGAAAATGACGCCATTGCTGAGCAGATCCGCCTGCTGCATCGTGTGTGCCTGGCCCGCAGCGAGTGGCGTCAAACCCATGCGCTGGTGTTCAAGGATCGTCCTGACTACCGCTTCGTTCTGGGTGAGAAAGGCGAAGTGCTGGATATCATCTCTGAACCACGCCGCATCGCCAACCGCATCGTAGAAGAGGCGATGATTCTGGCTAACGTCTGTGCAGCAAAAATGCTGCAAGAGAAGTTGGGCTTCGGTATCTACAACCTGCACACCGGTTTTGACCTGGCGAATGCCGAGCAAGCCGCTGGCGTGCTGGCAGGTCACGGTATTACCGTTGACCCTCAGGCGATCACCACGCTGGACGGTTTCCGCCAGCTGCGCCGTGAACTGGATGCACAGCCAACGCAATACCTCGACAGCCGTATCCGTCGCTTCCAGAGCTTTGCCGAAGTCGGCACCGAGCCGGGCCCACACTTTGGCCTTGGCCTCGAAGCCTACGCGACCTGGACTTCGCCAATTCGTAAGTATGGCGACATGATCAACCATCGCCTGCTGAAAGCTATCGTACGAGGCGAGAGCATTGCGCGCCCTAACGATGACGTCACCACCATTATGAGTGAGCGTCGTCGTCTGAACCGCATGGCTGAGCGTGATGTCGGTGACTGGCTGTATGCGCGTTTCCTTGCGCCGTCTGCTGGCACTGACCGCAAGTTCAGCGCGGAGATTATCGACGTTTCTCGTGGTGGCATGCGTGTGCGTCTGCTGGAAAATGGTGCCGTTGCCTTTATCCCTGCCCCGTTCATTCACGCGGTGCGTGATGAGCTGGTGTGCTCGCAAGAGAGTGGCACCGTGCAGATCAAAGGCGAAGTGGCCTACCGCGTGACCGACATTATCGATGTGACCATCGCCGAAGTGCGTATGGAAACCCGCAGTGTCGTGGCGCGTCCTGCTGCCTAAACCCAAAATAATTCGAATTGCAGTAATGCTGGCGGGATAACATCTGCTATCCCGCATTTCCCTTCCTCCGTTTTATCTGAAGTTAAATTTGCCTCCCGCTTCACACTTCTGATTCGACTACCTTTCGTTAACAATTCATTACATTACTTTTAACTTGTTGTATCCGATCGCTTATTTTCCCGGTCCCTACAAGGAGTTAACACATGAACAACGTCAAAACCGGATTGATCTGGTTAGCGGTGGCGTTAATTGGTGCTGGTGCGTTTGCCATGCTGGCACTCAGTCGCGGCGAGCACGTCAATGCCGTCTGGCTGGTTATTGCCTCCGTAGCCTGCTACAGCATTGCCTATCGCTTTTACAGCCTGTTTATTGCTGAACGTATTTTTGAACTGGATGACCGCCGCCGCACGCCGGCGGAGCGCCTGAATGATGGCCTCGATTATGTTCCTACTAACAAATGGGTGCTGTTTGGTCACCACTTTGCAGCGATCGCCGGTGCTGGCCCGCTGGTTGGCCCGATCCTCGCGGCGCAAATGGGGTTCTTACCTGGCACGATCTGGATTCTGGTCGGTGTGATGCTGGCCGGTGCGGTGCAAGACTTCCTGATTCTGTTTATCTCTACCCGCCGTGATGGCCGTTCATTAGGTGAAATGGCGCGTCAGGAACTGGGATCTTTTGCTGGTGTAGTCACCATGCTGGGGGCGCTCGGCGTGATGATTATCATCCTGTCTGCGCTGGCGCTGGTGGTGGTGAAAGCCTTGGCCAATAGCCCATGGGGACTGTTCACCATCGCAGCGACCATTCCGATTGCCCTGTTTATGGGCGTCTATATGCGCTATCTGCGCCCTGGCAAAATCGCTGAAGTCTCGATCATTGGCTTTGTGCTGATGATGGCGGCGATCATTTACGGTGGTGATGTGGCGGCCGATCCCTACTGGGGACCGCTGTTCACCCTGAAAGGGACCGAACTGACGTGGGTGCTGGTGATCTACGGCTTCGTCGCCTCTTCCCTGCCGGTGTGGCTGCTTCTGGCACCGCGTGACTATCTCTCGACCTTCCTGAAAATCGGCGTGATCATCGGTCTGGCGGTGGGCATTTTGTTTGCCATGCCAGAACTGAAAATGCCGGCGGTAACCAAATTTATTGATGGCAGCGGCCCCGTGTTCTCTGGCGCGCTATTCCCGTTCCTGTTTATCACCATCGCCTGTGGAGCCATCTCCGGCTTCCATGCGCTGGTCTCCAGCGGCACGACACCGAAACTGGTGGAACGCGAAAGCCATATCCGTTTTATCGGTTATGGTGCAATGCTGATGGAGTCGTTCGTGGCCATTATGGCGTTGATTTGCGCCTCCGTGCTTGATCCGGGCGTTTACTTCGCCATGAACGCCCCTGCCGCGCTGATTGGCACCACCGTGGAGAGTGCTTCTCAGGTGATTAACGGCTGGGGCTTTGTGGTGACGCCTGAAATGCTGAGTGGCATTGCCCGTGATGTTGGGGAATCCACCGTGTTGTCCCGTGCAGGTGGCGCACCCACCTTTGCCGTAGGCATGGCGCACATCATCACCGAAGTGTTTAACAGCCGCGTGATGATGGCCTTCTGGTATCACTTCGCCATCCTGTTTGAGGCGCTGTTTATCCTGACGGCGGTGGATGCCGGCACGCGTGCCTGCCGCTTTATGGTGCAGGATCTGGTGGGTACCGTGGTGCCTTCTATGGCTAACAACCGCTCCTGGCTGGGCAATATGGCGGGCACCACCGTTGCCGTGGCGGGCTGGGGCTTCTTTGTTTATCAGGGTGTGGTCGATCCGCTGGGCGGCATCAACACGCTGTGGCCACTGTTTGGCATTGGCAACCAGATGCTGGCCTCGATGGCATTGATTCTGGGTACAGTGGTGCTGTTCAAAATGAAGAAACAGCGTTACGCGTGGGTGACAATTCTGCCAACCGCGTGGCTGTTTGTGACCTCAATGACGGCAGGCTGGCAGAAGATCTTCCATGAGAAGCCGTCCATTGGTTTCCTTGCCCAAGCCAACAAGTTCCGTAAGGGTATTGATGAAGGTGTGATCATCGCGCCGGCAAAAACCGTGGCCGACATGCAAACCATCGTGTTTAGTAATCAGATTAACGCGGCCCTGTGCGGCTTCTTTATGCTGGTGGCCGTCACCATGCTAATTGCCGCCTTCTTTGTCATCCGCCGGGCGTTGCGCAGCCACCTGCCTACCACCCACGAATCTGAAATCTCACTGCGTAAAGAGGTGCGAAATGTCTGAGTCCATTTTTCGCTGGAGAAAACCGGTCGGTGTCTGGCATATCAAGCACTGCTTACCGATCGCAACCGAGACGGCTGGGCAAACTCTTAATCGCTGGCAACGTATCTGGCAGGGATTACAGCAAAGTTTTCGCTTAATGGTTGGCGTTCATGACTATCAAACTTATCTGAAGCATATGCGCCAGCATCATCCTGGGCAGACGCCAATGGATGAACGCGCCTTCCATCGCTATTGCCTTGAGGCGCGTTTTCCCAGCCAGGCTGGCAAGCTAGGTAAGTGTCCTTGCTGACAAATCTGAGCCCCGATTTTCGGGGCTTTTTCGTGCCATTCTTTAGTGAAAACAAAAATATATTTGGTTTGCATCTTGTGCTGATGCTGGAGGTTGAATACTGTTGCTAAAATAATGAGATACCGACCGCTGAGCATTTCCCCGGAGGAAGTTTCCATGACCGATGAACAAGGGCAAACGCTGCTATACACCTTGTTTGGCACAACCAGCCCTCATTGGCGTTTAACTTCAGATAGCGATGCTCTGCATTTTGCCGAAGACGAGAACGCGCGCACCAATCTGGCGATTGCCCTGACGCCTGCACAGGCCAGCCTGTTACGTGCGATGACGGTTATCACCTCCAGCATCAACCTCACACTCTCTTTGCATGGATCGCCCGTGCCGATGCACTTTGTGGGTCGCAAAGTGAATCAATCCACCTGGGCTGGCACCTCTTCCGCCTGGGGCGACACCTCTTCCGTGGCCCGCGATTTAACGCTGGGCTTATCTTTCGCTGAGCAGGTCGTTTCTGAAGCTAACTCGGTGATTGTAATCCTTGATCAACGCGGCAATATTCAGCGTTTCAACCGCTTAAGCGAAGAGTATACCGGTCTGAAAGAGCAGGAAGTGATCGGCCGCAACGTGTTTCAGCTATTTATGACTAAGCAGGAAGCACAGGCTTCGCGTCGTAACATCGCCGGCTTCTTCCGCGATGGTAATTCTTACGAAGTAGAACGCTGGATTAAAACCAAAAAGGGTCAACGACTGTTTCTGTTTCGTAATAAGTTCGTTCACAGTGGTAGCGGGAAAAATGAAATTTTCCTCATCTGTTCTGGAACAGACATCACAGAAGAGCGACGTGCCCAGGAACGCCTGCGCGTGCTCGCTAATACTGATACCGTGACCGGTTTGCCGAACCGTAATGCCATCCATCAACAGATTAGTCTGGCACTGGAACTGGCTAACGGCAGTCAAACCGGCGTGGTTTACCTCGATTTAGACAATTTTAAGAAGGTTAACGACGCTTACGGCCATATGTTTGGCGACCAGCTCCTGCAGGCCGTGTCGTTAGCCATTCTGAGCTGCCTTGGCAAAGATCAGACTCTCGCGCGCCTGGGCGGTGATGAGTTTGTGGTGCTGGCCGAACACACCAGCCAGGCGGCACTGGAAGCGATGGCATCGCGCATTCTTGAGCGCCTGCGCCAGCCGTTCCGCGTCGGCCTGATTGAGGTCTACAGCGGCTGCTCTATTGGTATCGCCCTCGCCCCTTTGCATGGCGAAGATCGCGAAAGCCTGATTCGCAACGCCGATACCGC
The DNA here is from genome assembly GCF_001485335.1 of Type-D symbiont of Plautia stali. Lineage (NCBI taxonomy): Bacteria > Pseudomonadati > Pseudomonadota > Gammaproteobacteria > Enterobacterales > Enterobacteriaceae > Type-D symbiont of Plautia stali. The sequence goes on from NZ_BBOC01000012.1 coordinate 37,646, forward strand.
GATGTATCACGCGAAAGAGAATGGTCGCGGCAAGTTCTGCGTGTTTGCCAACGAGATGAACCAGCGTGTTTTCGAGTATTTATGGCTTGATACCAACCTGCGTAAAGCGCTGGAGCTGGAGCATTTGGTGGTTTACTACCAGCCTAAACTGGACCGCGATGGCGAAGTGCGCAGCGCTGAAGCGCTGGTGCGCTGGAACTCGCCTGAACGCGGTTTGGTGCCGCCTGGAGATTTCATCTCCTATGCCGAAGAGTCCGGCCTGATTGTCCCACTTGGCCGCTGGGTGATGCTTAACGTGTTGCAACAAATCATTCAATGGCGCAGTGAAGGCATCTACTTAAGAGTAGCAGTCAATGTTTCAGCTAAACAGCTGATTGATCAAAGTATTTACAGCGATTTGAAGCAGGCTTTGAGTGAGGCGGGCCTCAGCGATTGTCCGATTGATATCGAGTTGACCGAAAGCTGCCTGATCGAAAACGAAGCGGGCGCGCTGTCGTTGATGAAACAGTTTCAGGAGCTTGGTGCTCAGGTTCATCTCGATGATTTTGGTACTGGTTACTCCTCGCTATCTCAGCTGGCTCGCGTACCCATTGATGCGATTAAGCTTGATCAAAGCTTTGTGCGGAACATCAATAAACAGCCGGTTGCACAGTCACTGGTACGCGCCATTGTTGCTGTGGCTAAAGCCCTTGAGCTGCAGGTGATCGCTGAAGGTATTGAAACTAAAGCCGAAGAAAAGTTCGTGTTAACCAACGGTGTCGATGGACGTCAGGGCTATTATTATGCAAAACCAATGCCCGCAGAACAGCTCGGGCATTGGCTGGCTAAGCATCCTGCCCGCGTTTAACGCTGGTCTTGGTTATCCGGCTTTGCGCAGGGATGCGCTATGACGGTTCTGTAGCTGTACCAGTCGTTCCATGTAAGCAATGTCTTTTGGCTCCAGTGTAAAAGCATAATCCACCCAATCTTCCGTGATATCCATTAACTCCGCTCGCGAGAGTTGCAGCACGCGCTGACGCGCTTTCAGCATCGCACGTACACCATTGAGTTTCGGACGTAAGGTATCGATAAAGGTGCGCGTAGTGCGGTATGCGTCGCCTGGCTGGAACACTTTATCCACCAGACCTCGCGTTTCGTACCACTCTGCACTGTGCGATTCCCCTTCACATATCAGCTCTTCGGCCAGCTTCATGCCAGAACGACGCGCCACTAATGAATATCCGCCCATGCCCGGGAACAGGTTGAAAGCAATCTCTGGGAAGCCCATTCTTGCGCTGTTTTGCGCCAGAATGAAGTGATGCGCCAGTGCGGCTTCAAAACCACCACCTAACGCGCTGCCTTCGATCATCGCCAGCGTCACCGCGCCCGTATCAAACCCACGCGCGGCTGAATGGATGCAATCCACACAGGCACGTGCATAAGCCCTGAGCGCTTCACGACGGTTATTACGAATGCACTCCACAAAGAAACGCAAATCTCCCCCGGCATTGAACATCTGTGGCACTAATGAGCCCGTTACCCAGAAATCAATTGGCAGGCCAGAACGCTGGGCGGCATAGCTCAGGTTCATGATCTCCTCAATTAATTCGTGGTTGAAACTGGGGCGCGGTTGCGCACGCAGCATCATCCACATGGTGTGTCGCCCCTCTTCATAGTAGGCCGCCAGCTGGGTGGTTTGTCCGACTTCGGTAAACAATCTGCAAGTTGGTTGGTTAATTACTGTCATAGTCTCATCCTCTAGTTATGTGATGCGTTAAACGCCACATCAGCGTAATCCAGAGTGAGGCCAGACCAAATGAGAGATTGATTTATAAAGTAAAATCCAGAGATATCCCCGACCGAGGGGCCGGGGAAAGATTAGTATGCTTACTTGATGGCGGCACGCTGCCCGACGGCAACATGAGATTGCTTAACGCGTCGTGAATAGACGGCGGTGATGATCGGCACTAATACAGAAGTCACGATAACCGATGTGGCCACCAGTGCAGTGGCAGCTGGCGCGACCGGTTTAAACTGCGGTAGCATCTCGGCGATGAGTACCGGAGTTGCCACCGCTGCGCCTGCGGTACTAGACGCCGCAATGCCCGCCGTACCATCGCCCCCGCCAATGAGTCGGTCAGCCAGAATCAGCGGGATGCCCGTCACAATGATAACCGCAACGCCCAGTAACACGCCGAGCAGGCCGGTTTGCGCGATGACCGCCAAATCAATAGTGTTGCCTAGCGCAAAGGCAAAGAAGGGAATCAGTGTGTGTACGGCTTTGCCAAAGAACTCGCGTAATTCTGGGTCGAGATTACCCAGTGCAAAGCCCACCAGGAAGGGCAATACCGCGCCGACGAAGACATGAGGCTCAAAGGATGCGATTCCCGCTGTGCCCAGAATCACCATGGTCATCAACGGGCCCGATTCCAGTGACATCAGCACAAAGGCCCCCGCCTCCTCCTTTGAACCGTATTGCTGCATGATAGAGGCATACAACCCACCGTTGGTCATATCCATCGCTGCGACCAGCGCCAGCGTCGACAATCCGGCAAACATACCGACTTCGACCCCGTTTTCAGGCATAACACGCGAAGCAATCGCAGCCACGACCCACGCCACCGCGATTTTAGTCAACACAAGAGTGCCTGATTTGCGCAGTACTGTGCCGGTGGCACTGAGTTTGATTGACGCACCCATACAGAAGAACCACACCGCCAAAATCGGTACCGTGCCGGTCATTAATCCGTTGGAAAAAGATCCCAAATACTTACCTGCGCCAGGGGAAAACGTGTGGCAAAGTGCGCCCAGAAACAGCGGAATCAGCATCATGCCGCCTGGTATTTTATCGATTGCACGTTTGATATGCATAATTGTGTCACCTTAACTGAGCCAGAAGGAGGTGCGTTATGATTTGCCGGATGGCATGGCAGGCAACATAACCTTTGGCCAGGGAGAAAAAAGTGATCGCAATTCTATTTATGAAACGTTGTTTATTTTTAATGAATGATCATTTTATTTTATGACGCGCATCGCCATACCAGTTTAAGCAGGGAAAAAATTAAGGCGCCCACAGGCGCCTTAAAGAGGTAATGAAGGTTACTCCTGCCCGTACCATGCGTTTTTACCGTGCTTACGCAAATAGTGCAGGTCTAGCAAGTTTTGCGATATGGGCGAGATTTCCTCACGTAATCGCTCTGTGTGCATCGCCATATAGGCGACTTCTTCTAGCACGACCGCACTGTGCACCGCCGCATGCGCGTCTTTACCCCACGCAAAAGGACCGTGTGAATTGATCAACGCGGCAGGGACATCCTGAGGCTGGATACGACGCTGCGCAAATGTCTCAATGATCACTTGCCCGGTGTTCCACTCATACTCTTGCTGAATCTCCTCACGCTTCATCGCACGCGTACAGGGAATGGTGCCGTAAAAGTCATCTGCATGGGTAGTGCCCAGCGCAATGATATCGCGCCCAGCCTGAGCCCAGATGGTGGCATGCCGCGAATGGGTATGAACAATCCCCCCAATCTGTGGCCAGGCAAGATAGAGTGCACGATGGGTGGCAGTATCGGATGAGGGACGCAGTGCCCCTTCCACCACTTTTCCGCTCTCTAAGTCGATAACAACCATATCCTCTTGCTTCATGTTTTCGTACTTCACGCCCGATGGCTTGATCACCAGTAGCCCTCGCTCGCGGTCTACCGCGCTGACGTTGCCCCAGGTAAAGGTGACGAGGTTATAACGTGGTAAATCGAGATTGGCTTCCAGCACCTGCTGCTTGAGGGATTCCAGCATGATTTTTCTCCTGCGAACGGTAATCGCTAAATTGTGCTGATCGACCAGAGAAAATGTTATGGAGCGGATCGCTGTAAAAGCAGCGGAAAGTCGCTGAGCAGACAAAAGTGTGGCTCAGGGCTCCAGGATTAAGACCATTTGACACTGCAGGATGAAGTGCTTTGTTGCGCAACATCTATACTTATGAGGTTGCCTCTGTGCAAACAACAAAGGAGAAAGTCATGACAATAACAATGAAACGTTTCACCGCAGCTATACTGGCGACCACGTTGGTCATCGGATTGAGCGGTTGTTCAAATTGGTCTAAACGCGACCGTAACACCGCGATTGGTGCTGGTGCTGGCGCCATTGGTGGTTCGGTACTGACCAACGGCAGTGCATTAGGAACCGTAGGTGGCGCAGCCGTGGGCGGCATCATCGGCCATCAGGTTTCTAAATAAAAAGAATGCTTCAGGCTACGCAGCGCATCTACTTAATCACGGGCCACATCCAATGTGGCCCGCTCTTATCTTAGCCGCCGGCTAATTTGACTTTCATGCCTTTGGCTTCGAGCAGGGTTTTGAGCAAATCACGTTTATCCCCTTGAATCTCGATCACGCCATCTTTTAACGCACCGCCACAGCCGCATTTTTTCTTCAACTCTGCGGCCAGTTTGTTCAAGGCGTCATCGGCGAGATCGATACCGGTGATCAGGCACACGCCTTTACCCTTGCGGCCGCTGGTCTGGCGCTGAATACGCACGATACCATCCCCTTTGGGACGCGGTGCCTTTGCTTCTTCTGTCGTGATTCTCCCGGTTTCCGTGGAGTAAACCAGGCGGTTATCGTCAGCCATTAGGCCTCCTGTAAACTTTGCAGGATCGCGTGCAGTGTGGCGGCGGGATCGTTGGATTGGGTGATCGGACGTCCAATCACCATATAATCCACACCCGCCTGCTTCGCCTGTTGCGGCGTCATGATACGTCGTTGATCGCCCGCATCGCTGCCTTCAGGACGAATACCCGGCGTTACCAGCGCGAAATCCTGGCCAATCACTTGCTTGAAGTGTGCAGCTTCCTGCGCGGAGCAGACCACACCATGCAGGCCGCAATCGCGGGTCAAACGCGCCAGTCGCTCTGCCTGTTCTGCCGGTGAAAGCGTAATGCCGAGCCCTTTAAGATCCTCTGCATCCATGCTCGTTAGTACGGTGACGGCAATCAGTAACGGCGCATCTTTACCAAATGGCACCAAGGCCTCGCGTGCGGCATTCATCATGCGCGCCCCACCGCTGGCGTGGACGTTCACCATCCATACCCCGAGATCGGCTGCGGCTGCCACGGCATGCGCCGTAGTATTCGGGATGTCATGAAACTTTAAGTCGAGAAAAACGTCGAATCCACGTTCCTGCAATGTTTTGACCAGCGAAGGACCAAACAGCGTGAACATCTCTTTGCCCACTTTCAAACGGCACTGGCTCGGGTCGATGCGGTCAACAAATTGCAGTGCACTGTTGAGATCATGATAGTCGAGTGCCACCAGAATCGGTGAAGGGGTAACAGGCATAACGTTTCCTCAGAAGCGGGCACCCGCAGGCGCGATGGACAAACGGCAAGCATTCTACCCGCGCACACCGGACAGGACAATCGCACGGCGAAGATTAGACGTTGATTAACGGAAATGGGCACAATGTCTAAGTTGTAATTGGCAGTCTTGAGCTTACAGTATGTTGTAACTACATTGCGCTTAAACAAGTCAATAAAGCGCGGCCATTACTGGCCGTCGAGCCCGCGGATCGGTTTCACCGAAGACCACGCACGGCATGATGGGCAGTGCCAGTAAAGCGCATGCGCGGTGAAGCCGCACTTCTGGCAGCGATAGCGCGGCTTAGTACGAATTTGCTCACCTACCATGTCGCGCAGCACCATCAGGCTCTCTTTAGCACGCCCGTCCTCTGCTTCATGCAGGTGGAAGTCCATCAAACGATGGAACACACGCATGGTGGGATGGCGTTGCAACTGGCGATTGATATATAGCTGTGCCGCTTCCGGGCCCTGCTGCTGTTCCAGGATATCCGCTGCATATAGCTCCGCAGCGGCGCCGGTATTCTCTTCAACACAGCGTTGCAGAAAATGTGCCCAGCCTTCTGGCTGATTCAGACGTTGGTAGCAGGTCTCCAGCATCGGTAAGGTTTCGCTCACCAATTCCTTATCCTGCTCCAGCACGCGTTCCAGATGCACTACGGCTTTTGCATATTCGCCCTTTTCCATAAAGATGCGCCCCATCATGATGGAAACGCGGGCACTTTGATGATCGGCGGATTCACCCTTCTTCAGCAAGTTCATGGCGCGATCAAGGTCATCGCTGCTCATCGCCTGGAGTGCAAGCTCACAGTAAAAGTGGGCGATTTCGCCCTTCTGCTTATCTTTGCCGAGCTTCACCAGTCTTTCGGCGACTTCAATCGCTTTCTGCCAGTCACTGGTGGCCTGATGAATCAGCAACAACTGTTGCAACGCACCGATACGGAAATCCGTTTCATCAATCAGCTGACCGAACATGTCTTCAGCGCGGTCGTACAGCCCTGCCGCCATGTAATCACGGCCCAGTTGCTGAATCGCTAATAAACGTTGTTCATAGCTGAGTGATGCGCTTTCCATTAACGACTGGTGAATGCGAATTGCGCGGTCAACTTCTCCGCGTGAGCGGAACAGGTTACCGAGCGTCAGGTGTGCTTCGACGGTACCGCTATCCTCTTTTAACATATCCAGAAAGAGGTCTACGGCTTTGTCCTGTTGGTTAGATAGCAGGAAGTTGACGCCAGCAACGTATTCACGCGACAGGCGGTTAGCTTCCTGTTGCTTATCCTGATGGGCACTGCGGCGGCCCATGTACCAGCCATACGCCGCAGCAACAGGAAGAAGCAAAAACAGCAATTCAAGCATCGAAACTTAATCCCGACGACCAGCAGTAGAAGAGGTTGTCACAGCCGTTGATTGTTCGTTCTGTGCCTGCATACGTTTCAGCTTGCGCTGCGCATTGGCCAGAGACACACGAATCCGTAACCAGAAAAGACCGCAAATAGCCCATCCGAGCAAGAATCCAGCGCCAAACAGGCAAGCCAGTAAAGTGGAGATGCGGAATTCGCCCTGCGCCAGCAGATAATTAAAGGTGACGATTTGATCATTGTGCGCTCCGAGGGTGACGGAGATGATAAAAATGACCAATACCACGAGAAAAATCAGCAAATATTTCACATTGCGTCCTGTCGAGAGGTTATCCGTTAGAAGTATGCCAAAAAAGCGCCGCCGATGCTGCTTATCCGCGCATCAGTTAGCGCATTTTCTGTAAGGTTGATCGATCATATGGGGGCGCGATCAGAAATTACAATACATCATCACGTTGCGCGATCTCTTGCTGCTCTTCGCGCGGTAACGTGAGTGGTCCACAGAAGCGCTGTGCCAGCCAGGTGGCCAGTGTCACCAACAACCAAGAGATGATAGTGGCCACCACAAGATCGCGCGGCCAGTGCATCCCCAACAGCAAACGGCTGCCCATCACCAGGGTTGCCCAGGCAAACACCACCACCACTGTGACTCTGTGACGACGTGGCCACAGCAAGCCAATCACCAGCAACGACCAGCTGGCGGCAAACATGGTGTGTCCAGAGGGAAACGCAAACCCGGTTTCAAACGCCCAGTGCTGCTTTAGCCATTGCGGCAATTGGGTGTCATTTGCCAACAAGTTCGAAACCATCTGGCTGCGGCCCTGTCGATTGAGCTGGTAAAATTCTGCTTCATAAATGCCGTGGCTTTTTTCCAGCCACACCACATAGGGGCGCGGCTCCTGCACCTGTTCCTTGATAAAGGATTTCGTGTACTGACCGGCAAGAATGGCACCATTCATGATCAGTATTAACAGGATGGCGGGTTTAAGCCGAAAGCGCAGGCACCATAATGCCCAGGCACTGAGGATGAGACTGGTCAGCGTGCCCCACGGGCTCGTAACCGTTTCTGTTACCCAAAATAATACGCGCAAAAACAGCCCACTTTCACCGGGCTGCCACTGCCAGCCGGATAGCCAGACGCCAAGCGGCATGATCAATAACAGCAACATTCCAAGGGTGGTTCGTTGAGCGATTTTTAACATCCTGTTCCTTTTCGATCCGCCTGATTTAGCAGGCCGTGCATAACTTTAGCTGAAAAAGAATAACATACCCGTTGCAGCTTGGATAATTGTGCTTTATCACTACAATCACTCTGACTGATTAACGGCTAAAGTTCATGTTGTGGCACAATATTGTCAGTTTTGTCGGGCCAATCGGGCCCGTGCGTTATCATGATGATAGCGCATCCTCTGAAGGTTCTGGAGAGTCACATGCAGCTTAAACGGGTAGCAGAAGCCAAACTGCCCACGCCATGGGGAGATTTCCTGATGGTTGGTTTTGAAGAACTGGCAACCGGCCAGGATCATGTCGCGCTGGTTTACGGTGATGTTAGCGATCACAATCCGGTGCTGGCGCGCGTCCACTCTGAGTGTCTGACTGGCGATGCGCTGTTCAGCCTGCGCTGCGACTGCGGTTTTCAGCTTGAAGCCGCGCTGAACGCCATCGCTGAAGAAGGTCGTGGTGTGCTGTTATATCACCGCCAGGAAGGTCGTAACATTGGTTTGCTGAACAAAATTCGCGCCTATGCCCTGCAGGATAAAGGCTACGATACAGTGGAAGCTAACCATCAACTGGGCTTTGCAGCGGATGAGCGTGATTTCACGCTGTGTGCGGATATGTTCAAACTTCTTGGCGTGAATGAGGTCCGTCTGCTGACCAATAACCCGCGTAAAGTCGAAATCCTCAGCGAAGCGGGCATCAACATTGTTGAGCGCGTGCCTCTGGTGGTAGGGCGTAACCCTAAGAACGCGCACTATCTGGATACCAAAGCGGAAAAAATGGGGCATTTGCTGCCTAAGTCTTAAAGCAAAAAGGAAAAGCCGGGAAATATCCCGGCTTTCTTTTAGTTAAGCATGTTACGAATCACGTAGTGCAAAATGCCATCGTTTTGGTAATAAGTCAGTTCATTACCGGTATCGATTCGGCAGCGTGTTTCGAGGGTTTCCTTGGTGCCATCGGCACGCGTCAGCGTCACTTTCACCGTACAACCAGGTTTAAGCTGGGCAAGGTCGGCCACATCAATAAACTCCTCACCGGTCAACCCCAAGGTTTTGCGCGTCACCCCTGCCGGAAACTCCAGCGGCAGAATGCCCATACCAATCAGGTTAGAGCGATGTATACGTTCAAACGATTCGGAGATAACCACGCGAACACCTTGTAAACGAGGCCCTTTCGCGGCCCAGTCACGACTTGAGCCGGATCCGTATTCTTTCCCGGCGATGACCGCCAAGGGCACGCCCTCTTCCTGATACTTCATCGCCGCATCATAGATAGCCAGTTGCTCATTGCTCGGGAAGTGTTTGGTATAGCCCCCTTCAACGCCAGGCACCATTTCATTGCGAATACGGATATTGGCGAACGTACCGCGCATCATCACTTCATGGTTACCACGACGTGAACCGTAGGAATTAAAGTCGGTACGCTCTACCCCATGCGACAACAAATAGCGCCCTGCGGGACTTTCCGCTTTGATACTCCCCGCCGGGGAAATGTGGTCAGTGGTGACTGAATCACCCAGCATCGCCAGAATACGCGCCCCCTTGATATCCTGAACCGGTTTCGGCGTTTCCTCCATATCATCAAAGAACGGTGACAGACGAATATAGGTGGACCCTTCATCCCAGTCATAAGTCGCGGCTTCACTGACTTTAATCTGTTGCCACTCTGGCGTGCCATCAAACACTTCCGCGTACTCCTTGTGGAACATGTCACTGGTCACTTTCTGCACCGCAGCGGCAATTTCCTCCGGAGAGGGCCAGATATCCTTGAGGAATACGTCTTTGCCCTGATGATCCTGACCAATGGGATCACGCTGCAGATTCAGTTTCATGTTACCGGCCAGCGCATAGGCAACCACCAGCGGTGGAGAGGCCAGCCAGTTGGTTTTCACCAGTGGATGAATACGTCCCTCAAAATTGCGGTTACCCGACAACACTGCACCGACCGTCAGATCCCCTTCTTTGATGGCACTTTCAATTTCATCCGGTAACGGACCAGAGTTACCGATGCAGGTAGTACAGCCATATCCCACCAGGTTGAAGCCCAGTTCGTCCAGATACGGCGTGAGCTGCGCCACGGCGAGATAATCTGACACCACTTTTGAGCCTGGAGCCAGTGAGGCCTTAACCCAGGGTTTGCGCATTAAGCCACGCTCAACGGCGTTTTTCGCTAAAAGGCCTGCAGCCATTAATACGCTGGGATTGGAGGTATTGGTACAGGACGTAATCGCAGAAATCACCACCGCGCCGTCATCAAGTTGATAACTTTCGCCGGTTTCACTGTCGCGATAGCTGACCGTCTTGTGCGCTTTCTGCGCATGATTCACTTCCAGTTCATTGCTGGCGTCGAATGCGGCGGGAACATCACCCAGCGATACACGATCTTGTGGGCGTTTAGGTCCGGCGAGGCTCGATTCCACTTCGGCCATATCCAGCGCCAGCGTGCTGGTGAATACCGGTTCATCACCAGGGTGACGCCACATGCCCTGCTGTTTCGCATACGCCTCGACCAATGCCACCTGTTCAGGCTCACGACCGGTGAGCGCCATATAACTCAGGGTGACTTCATCAATCGGGAAGAAACCACAGGTTGCACCATATTCTGGCGCCATATTGGCAATGGTCGCGCGGTCGGCGAGCGGCAAATCAGCTAATCCATCACCGTAAAACTCAACAAATTTCCCCACCACGCCGTGTTTGCGCAGCATCTGCGTGACGGTCAATACCAGGTCAGTGGCGGTTATGCCCGGGCGAAGTTTTCCGGTCAGTTTGAAGCCGACAACATCGGGGATAAGCATGGATACCGGTTGGCCTAACATAGCGGCTTCTGCTTCGATACCGCCCACGCCCCAACCAAGCACACCAAGCGCGTTGATCATCGTGGTATGGGAATCGGTACCTACCAGCGTATCGGGGTAGGCCACTTCTTTGCCGTCCTGGGTTTCATGCCAGACCGATTTGCCCAGATACTCCAGATTGACCTGATGGCAAATCCCAGTGCCGGGCGGCACCACGCGGAAACGGTTGAACGCTTTTTGTCCCCAACGTAGAAACACGTAGCGCTCGTGGTTACGCTCCATTTCGAGGCGCACATTCTCATCGAAGGCTTCATCGTCGCCGAAGTGGTCAACCGTAACAGAATGGTCAATGACAAGATCGACTGGGGAAAGCGGGTTCACTTTGGCAACATCGCCGCCAAGACGCTTAACGGCTTCTCGCATGGCGGCTAAATCAACCACCGCAGGTACACCGGTAAAGTCCTGCATCAGCACGCGTGCAGGGCGATAGGCAATCTCACGGTCGGCATGAGCATCTTTCTGCCAGTCCACCAGCGCCTGAATATCTTCCGCAGTAACAGAATCGCCATCCTGCCAGCGCAGCAGGTTTTCCAGCAGGACTTTCATCGATTTGGGTAAGCGATCAATATTGCCCAGTTGCTGGGCGGCTTTTGGCAGGCTGTAGTAATCATATTTTTCTGCCCGAACGTCCAGCGTATCCTGGCTGTGCTCGCGTAAGGTTAACGACATAACTCCTCCTTTAATGGACCTTTCTTTAAACCTCAATAACCGCAAGGTTTAGGTTAAAGATAGACCACATTGTCGTTAACGATTTGATAACAACACGAAATGACACATAAATGCACAAAGAAAAATGCCCCGACGATTGTCAGGGCATGAATAACAGGACGAATAATTTGAGTTATTGAATTACATCATTGCCCACACGGCAGCTGCCCAAAATGCAAATGAAAAGGCATAAACGCTAAACCATGAAAAAGTTGTTGTATTCATTGAGTCACTCCCTCCCGGATTCCGGGCAAAAAAAGTCCACCGTCTTCAGCGTTGTACTGATGACACCGTTTTTTTTAATGCTGAGTGTTAAAGAGACGGGCTTTTAAAATGCCCACCGGATAATCCGGTAAAATGAGGGACGAACATCTATATAAAGAACAGAACGCAGACTGCGTTATTTCGACTTCGGATCCATGAAAGATTCGATAAAGCTACGCTGTTTCTCACTCAGTTCCCACGACGCAGGAATCGCCGATGGTTGTTCAGCGCTCTTGACTTCTTTCGCTTTGCACGCTGACGTGTTCGGCTGACGCGCAGAAACCGGAGACTTACGGCTGAGTGTATTTGCCCACATGGCTTAACCCCACATACGCCAAATCATTAAAGCCACCACTACCCAGAACAGTGCTGAAGCAGCGAAGACAGTCAACCAAGCTTTGCGACGGGTGTTGCCAGTGCGCTCAACTTTGGTGCTTTTGGTCCGGAAGTCCGGCTGTACAGTTAATCTAGTATTCATAGTTTTTGATAATCACTCTCAATAAAACGATTGTTGACAACGATTAAGATTTAGGACGAATCCTAAACTTGTTAAGACCGAAAATCCAGTTATTTTTATTGAGCACAACGATTAATGCTATTTATCAAAACTCAAAAAATAGATGAGATAAACTTAATCACGAAGCTAAATATTAATTAAAACATCACATTGTAAATTTGAGTTAAAACTAATTTAGATCCAATCTAAATTAGAGTCTTATTTAAAGAGCCGCTGAAAAAGCCCTTCCTCATCAGCTCTTAACTGGAGTATGGGAATATTCCTGGCGGTCCGCAAAGTAGCAACGTAAAAATTGTGTACTGATTCGCATTTAAGAACTAACAATGAAAAAACATGTGACCTATGTTTCATTTACAAAAAAATAATGAAATTTTTTGAGATTCTTGTGGCGCTAACGGAGGCGGGATTTGCAAGGTGCCAGCAAGACACCTTGGCAAAATAATGACTTAAGGAACTATTTGAAAGGTAACTTGATATCGCGGAACATCGCTTCGATGTCCTCATTGGAGCGTAATGCTACCGCTGCATCCACCACATCTCGTGTCAGATGAGGTGCAAAACGTTGAATAAAATCATACATATAGCTACGCAGGAAGGTGCTGCGTCTAAAGCCAATTTTGGTTGTGCTATTGGTAAATATCTCTGAAGCTTCTATCCGCACTAAATCAGGATCTGAAACCGGGTCCACCGCCATGCTGGCAATCACGCCCACGCCAAGCCCTAAGCGCACGTAGGTCTTAATCACGTCTGCATCGGTTGCCGTAAACACAATTCGCGGTGTTAATCCTGCGCGATTAAACGCCGTGTCCAGCTCAGAGCGGCCGGTAAAGCCAAAGGTGTAAGTGACGAGCGGGAAGTCAGCCAACTCTTCAATAGTGACGTTAGATTTGCCCGCCAGTGGATGGTCCGGCGTGACCACAATTGCCCGGTTCCAGTGATAGCATGGCAGCATAATGAGATCGTCATAGAGATGCAGTGCTTCCGTGGCTATAGCAAAGTCTGCATTGCCTTTCGAAACGGCTTCTGCAATTTGTGTAGGCGATCCCTGATGCATATGCAGCGAAACACGAGGATAGCGCTCGATAAAGCCTTTAATCACGCCAGGCAGCGCATAGCGTGCTTGTGTATGCGTGGTGGCCACATACAGAGAACCTTTGTCAGGCCAGGTATGCTCCCCCGCTACCGACTTAATCGCATCCACTTTGGACAACACTTCCCGCGCGATACGGATGATCTCTTCACCGGCTGGCGTCACTTGGGTCAGGTGTTTGCCACTGCGCGCAAATATCTGTACACCGAGTTCATCTTCAAGCATACGAACCTGCTTACTGATGCCGGGTTGTGAGGTGTAAAGCCCTTCGGCGGTCGATGAGACATTTAGATTGTGATTGACCACTTCGACGATGTAGCGCAACTGCTGCAATTTCATAGTTATATCTTCCCGGTAGCGACAGAGGGGCAATCCCAGCAGGCGTGTTTCCGCCCTAATGAAGGTATGGCGAGGGAAAGCGAGTCAGCGAAACGAAAAAAGCTATAACTACTATATCAGTTAAAGAAGGAATGTAGAACGATTAGCTATAAGGATGGTGAAAAGGCCAGCAGATGCTGGCCTTGAGGGGATTTACTTCTTCGCTTCCTGCCACTTACCATCGATATAGAACATCGACCAGCCCGTTGCCTTACCTTCTTTTTCCGAGGAGACATACTGCTGTTTGGTTTTACGGCTGAACCGCACCAGGGTTTTATTGCCTTCCGGGTCGGCGGCCGGCGCCTCTGCAAGGTACTTCAGCTTTTCAGGTAAACGGTCAGCAAAACGCTGCAGCTCTTCCACCAGTGGCGCACGAGTCTCACGTGATTTAGGGAATGTGTTAGCCGCCAGGAATACCCCTGCCGCACCGTCACGCAGAACGAAATAGGCATCTGATTTCTCACATGCCAATTCTGGTAACGGAACCGGATCTTCTTTTGGCGGCGCAACGTCGCCATTACGCAGAATCTTACGGGTGTTTTTACATTCGTCGTTGGTACACGCCATGTACTTACCAAAACGCCCCATTTTCAGGTGCATTTCAGAACCACATTTTTCGCATTCAACGATCGGGCCATCATAACCTTTGATGCGGAATTCGCCCTGCTCGATTTCGTAGCCATCACACTCTGGGTTGTTACCACAGACATGCAATTTACGTTGATTATCGATCAGGTAACTGTCCATCGCCGTGCCACATTTCTGGCAACGACGACGCGCACGCAACGCATTGGTTTCGGCATCATCGCCTTCCAGCACGTTAAGCACTTCGTTTTCCGGAATCAGGTTGATGGTTTGTTTGCAGCGCTCTTTCGGCGGCAAAGCATACCCGGAACAGCCCAGGAATACGCCGGTGCTGGCGGTGCGAATGCCCATTTGACGGCTACAAGTCGGACAGTCAATCGAGGTCAGTACCATCTGGTTCGGCTGCATGCCGCCCTCTTCCGGTTCTTTCTCGGCCTGTCCTAACTGCTGGCTAAAATCGCTAAAGAACGAATCCAGCACCGCCTTCCACTGCGCTTCGTTGTTGGCGACCTGGTCAAGGCTGTTTTCCATGCGTGCGGTGAAGTCATAATTCATCAACTCACGGAAGTTCTCTTCCAGACGGTCAGTCACAATCTCGCCCATTTTTTCAGCGTAGAAGCGGCGGTTCTCTACACGCACGTAACCACGGTCCTGAATAGTCGAGATAATTGATGCGTAGGTCGACGGACGTCCGATACCGCGTTTTTCCAGCTCGCGCACAAGGGACGCTTCACTGAAACGGGCTGGCGGCTTGGTGAAGTGCTGGCTTGGCATCAGCTCTTTGAGATCAAGCATATCGCCGACGTTGACTGGCGGCAGCGTCAGATCGTCATCGTTCTTACGCAGAGCAGGCATCACTTTCGTCCAGCCATCAAAGCGCAGCGTACGGCCTTTGGCCTTCAGTTTGAAGTCTGCCGCGCCTACGGTCAGCGTGGTGGAATCATACTGGGCAGGCACCATCTGGCAGGCGACAAACTGACGCCAGATAAGCTGATAGAGCTTCTGCGCATCAGCTTCCATATCTTTTAACTGTTCCGCAGCGATGTTGACATCAGAAGGACGAATCGCTTCGTGCGCTTCCTGCGAGTTCTCTTTATTGGTGTAGGTAATCGGTGAGTCCGGCAGGTATTTCTTACCGAAGCTCTTCTCAACGTAACCGCGGGCCATTGCCACCGCATCCTGACTCAGGTTGGTGGAGTCGGTACGCATATAGGTGATATGACCGGCCTCGTAGAGACGCTGTGCCATCATCATGGTTTTTTTCACGCCAAAGCCCAGGCGCGTACTCGCTGCCTGTTGCAGCGTTGAGGTAATAAAGGGAGCAGAAGGTTTACTGCTGGTCGGTTTATCTTCACGATCCAGCACTTCAAAACGTGCTTTCTGCAAAATGGCGACAGCGGCTTGTGTTTGCTCGCGGTTAACCGGACGGAAGGCTTTGTCACCCTGATGCGTGACCTGCATGGCCAAATCATCACCCTTCGGCGTGGTGAAATCAGCATCAATATCCCAGTACTCTTCCGGCACAAAGGCTTTGATTTCATGCTCGCGTTCCACCACCAAACGCACGGCAACGGACTGCACACGACCGGCAGAGAGGCCACGGGCGATCTTCTTCCACAGCAGCGGAGAAACCATATAACCCACGACGCGGTCCATAAAGCGGCGCGCTTGCTGCGCATTGACGCGCTCAATATTCAGTTCACCCGGCTTCTCAAACGCCTGACGAATCGCATTCTTGGTAATTTCGTTAAACACCACACGGCTAAAACGCGTGTCATCGCCACCGATCACTTCCCGCAGGTGCCATGCAATGGCCTCCCCTTCGCGGTCAAGGTCCGTTGCGAGATAGATGTGGTCGGCATCAGCAGCAAGATTTTTCAGCTCGGCAACGACTTTCTCTTTGCCTGGCAGGATTTGATAATCCGCTTCCCAGCCATTCCAGGGATCAACACCCATACGGCTAACCAGCGCGACTTTCTCATCTTTCTTAACCTTTTTACCGCTTTTGGCTTTTTCCCCGTCGGCACTTTTACGGGCAGTTGAACCACTGGTCGGCAAATCACGGATATGACCCACGCTGGATTTCACCACGTAGTCATTGCCGAGGTATTTATTGATTGTTTTGGCCTTTGCCGGGGACTCAACGATGACGAGTGACTTACCCATATGTACCTTTACCTAAATTGAAACGTCCTGATAACGGGAGAGGATTCGAAGCCCCAAAACCCAACGGGTTGAATATTGCTGCCAGCTTTTCACTTTTCAAGGCAGCGGGGATAATCTCAGGTCAGATTGCATCGACTTATGCAACTTTATGATTAGAAGCGAGTTTTCCGTCTGACAGTATCACACATCCGGGTGTGATCTCCCTGAAAGCTGAATCGCCCACACTCTACCTGATAAAATCCGTTACGCAACTTAATTAGCATTCTGTTTAATTTTGCGCCAGTTTTGCTTGCCTTTGTTGATTTGCTGAACATGCCAACTCGCAAGTAATATAGAAGGAGAACAATCGCTGTCAAAAAAGGAGTGCAAAATGTCAGCAGAAACGGAATCTATTTCACACCAGGCGTTACTGGAAATTGCCAATCAAATGATCAAACAGCACGACGATTATTTGGCGGGGATGGAAGCCAATGACGTGATTCAGCAAGGTGAAGTTTTAGTGTTTCGCGGCCCCTATTTTCTTGATGACGAGGGCTTGCCCACGGCCAAAACCACCGCAGTTTTTAATGTCTTTAAACACCTCGCGGTGGTGCTCTCCGCGCAATATCATCTGGCATAAAAAAGCCCGGCATCCGCCGGGCTGGTTTATAACAACGGCTTATCGCCACGCTGCCAAATTTTCAGAATTAACCGCTCTGCCGCCATGCTGGCGCTATGAGTGAAGCGGTCCATCATTTTCTTCTTACGTGCAAAATGCACCCCGAGCACAGCAAAACGATCCATCTGTTTGATAATTAGTGCATCGCTGGTGCCGATCTCATCGACCAAGCCTAAATCCAGCGCCTGACGACCGTACCAGTGTTCACCCGTTGCCACTTTCTCCAGCTCCAGTGACGGACGCATCTGCTGCACAAAGTCTTTGAACAGCTGATGGGTTTCATTGAGGTCTTCCTGAAACTTCTCACGACCCTCATCGGTATTTTCGCCAAACAGGGTCAACGTGCGTTTGTACTGTCCTGCGGTGTGCAGTTCCACATCAATATCATTGCGTTTCAGCAGACGGTTGAAGTTAGGAATCTGCGCGACCACGCCAATGGAACCAATAATAGAGAAAGGCGCAGCCACAATGCGATCGGCGACGCAGGCCATCATATAGCCGCCGCTGGCAGCCACTTTATCCACCACGGCGGTGAGATGCAGACCGGCATCACGCAGGCGCTGTAACTGAGAAGCCGCCAGGCCGTAACCGTGCACCACACCACCCGGGCTTTCCAGACGAAGTAATACTTCATCACCGGGTTGCGCAACGGCTAACACAGCGGAGATCTCTTCGCGTAATGAGCTGACTTCACCCGCATCCATACTGCCTTTAAATTCCAGCACGTAGAGCGTGGGTTTCGCGGTTTCACTTACACCGGCTTTCGCGTTACGTTTCTCAGACTTGGCTTTGAGTTTTTCTTCTTTTTTATGCTGTTTGAGCCATACTTTTTGTGCCTGCGGCTTCATCTTCGCTAACTGCAGATCTTCTTTCATCTCACGGTATTCGTCATCGAGATGAGTTAAACGCAGCTGCCCGCCGCTGTGACGTTTACGCAGCGCGGCATTGAGCACAATCAGAACAATAGCTGCGATCGCCACCACCACGGTGACGGCCTTGGCCAGAAATAATCCATAGCTGGAGAGTAAATCCATTCTGCCGCCTTATTAAACAGTGAATTACAAACAGTGGCTGAGTGTACCCGCTTTGCAGGCATTCGTCGCCTGAAATGCCCGCAGGCGGCACAGATTGCGAGGTTCAGCGATTGCACCTTGCGGAAAATTGAGGCATAAAGCCCCAAACCCTCACCTGCCTAAGGACATCGCTGTGCATTATCAACCGAAAAGCGATCTGCTGGAAAATCGTATTATCCTGGTGACCGGCGCTTCAGACGGCATTGGCCGTGAAGCTGCCCTCACCTATGCGCGCTACGGCGCACGCGTTATTTTGCTGGGCCGCAATGCCGAGACGCTGCAGCAAACGGAACAGGCGATTAACCAGCTGAACAAGCAACAAGCCTCTTCACTACTGCTCGATCTGTCAGTGGCTACACCTGAAAGCTGTCACCAACTGGCGCAACAAGTGGCTGATTTGGTACCGCGGCTGGATGGTGTGCTGCACAATGCTGGCATCCTTGGCGAAATCATCCCGCTGGCTGAGCTTAATCCCGCCGTCTGGCGCGAAGTGATGCAAATTAATCTTGATGCCACCTTCTATCTCACCCAAGCGTTGTTGCCACTTCTGCTGAAATCCGATGCGGGCTCGCTGGTGTTCACCACATCAAGCGTCGGTCGTACCGGGCGTTCAGGCTGGGGCGCTTATGCCGTATCAAAATTTGCCACCGAAGGCATGATGCAAGTATTGGCCGATGAGTATAAAAATCGCCATCTGCGGGTTAACTGCATCAATCCAGGCGGAACACGTACCAAAATGCGTGCCAGCGCTTTCCCGGATGAGAACGCCAACCTGCTGAAAACCCCTGCCGATTTGATGCCTCTCTATCTCTACTTGATGGGAGATGACAGTCGCCGCAAAACCGGTATCAGTTTTGATGCGCAACCAGGACGCAAACCGGGACCGGCCAGCGCATGAGCGATCGTCACCAGCAACGACAACAGCGTTTAAAAGAGCAGGTGGATGCCCGTATTGCTGCCGCAACGGAAACACGCGGCATTTTGATGGTGTTCACCGGCAATGGGAAAGGCAAAACCACCGCCGCTTTTGGTACCGCCCTGCGTGCCTGTGGACATGGTAAGACGGTTGCTGCAGTTCAGTTTATCAAGGGTGAGTGGCCGAACGGCGAGCGTAATCTGCTGGAACAACATGGGGTTGAGTTTCAGGTGATGTCCACCGGCTTTACCTGGGATACGCAAAACCGTGAAACCGACACCCTGGCCTGTCAGCAGGTGTGGCAGCAGGCGCGGCGCATACTGGCGGATCCACAACTCGACTTAGTGATTCTCGATGAAATCACCTACATGGTCAGTATGGATTATCTGGATCTGGAGGAGTTGGTGGTGGCATTAAGCCAGCGTCCGGCGCAGCAAAGCGTGATCATCACGGGTCGCGGCTGCCATCGCACATTGCTGGAAATGGCCGATACAGTGACGGAGATGCGTCCGGTGAAACATGCTTTTGATGCGGGAATTCAGGCACAGCAAGGAATTGACTGGTAAAGCAGTGACGCCGCAAAGCGCGGCGTCACTATTGCATCAGGCACCGCGTTTTTTGTTGCCGCTGGTACGACTGCTGCTGCTGCCACCACGACGCGGGTTACCGCTCACATTGCTGTGGCGTTTCACCGCACGACGGATCTGGTTGGCTTTGGTGCGACGGCGATCTTTTTCCACCGCCACTTTGGTGACAGTTTCTTCCGGCATTTGCACCAGCGTGCGCAAATAGTTAACTGCCGACAGTTCCATCTCCATCCAGCCGCCACGTGGTAAACCTTTAGGCAACTGAATGTCACCGTAGCGTACACGCATCAGACGGCTCACCTGGACACCTACCGCTTCCCACAAACGACGCACTTCACGGTTGCGACCTTCAGTCAGCGTGACGTTGTACCACTGGTTAATGCCTTCGCCGCCCGCAAACTTAATGGTTTTGAACGATGCAGGACCATCTTCCAGTTGCACACCTTTACTTAACTGGCGAATTTTATCGTCATCCACTTCGCCGAATACGCGCACAGCATATTCGCGCTCGACTTCATGGCTTGGGTGCATCAGGCGATTCGCCAACTCACCGTCGGTGGTGAATAACATCAGACCGCAAGTGTTAACATCCAGACGGCCGACAGCAATCCAGCGTGAACCCAGCAGACGCGGCAAGCGGTCAAACACCGTTGGACGGCCTTCCGGGTCATTACGGGTGCACAACTCACCTTCTGGTTTGTAGTACGCCAACACGCGGCACACTTCCGTCGCAGATTCAGCAATCGAAACCAGATGGCCATCGATACGAATCTTCAAGGATTTATCACTTTCGATGCGATCGCCCAGCGTCGCCAGTTTGCCATCGACGCTGACGCGTCCGGCCGAAATCATGGTTTCGATTTCGCGGCGCGAACCGTGACCGGCGCGCGCTAATACTTTCTGTAGTTTCTCGCTCATGGAGCTGCCTCGTTGTCGCCTTCCCAGGCGTCGTGGTAAGAAGAGGTAGGATACAGGGATTACCAATTCCCATATCAGAATCTTTTACCGCTGCGCATTGCTGCTGCAATCTCAGGCGGCCCGCGATTCTACACTAACGCAAGTTTCGTTAACACCTTTTACTTTGCTGCCGATAATAAAGGCCAAAGGCTGCGTCGAACGATCAGGGCCAATGATGGATATATTTACGTCCCTGATAGATAGACCAGAAAATCGCTGCTGCGCTCTGAGCCAACTTATTGAATTTTTACTCTTTGCCCGACTCATCTTCAACCTGGTGATTATTTCCACTTTAGCTCCGTGATACATTAGCGCTTTTCAAGGCTACATGGGTAGCATTGCGCACCGCGCTTAAGGATAATCTCAAACATAAAATCTAAAGCCAAATCGCAAAACAGGATAAAACTCCATTTAACCGGGATAAATAAGGCTCATCATGCCAGTAAATTTAAATTGTTAGTTAATTGGCTCTGCAGGTTGGATTAAGTCTGTATTTTCGCATTATTTGATTCAGATTAAATATGATGAATTGTTCTGATGAGAAATGTGTGTAAAATTTAACTCTGAAATCCAGTGTGCCGTATTAATAAAAACGTAATTTTTACTATTTACACTCGATTACCTAACAAGCCATTAACGAGCATAGTGTTGTTTCGTTGATAATATAAACTGGCGCACGCGGAAACGATGCGTTAATTCATTCACGGAATGAATTTAATTTGCATGTCGAAAGTCTTCACCAGGGATTTTACTGACATGCATGAAATGAAGGCAATACAACATGAGAACCTCCCTGCTTTGGCCTGCGCTCGCCGCGCTGGCACTGAGCGGTTGTTCCGTGGGCCACACTGAGTACAGTCGTGCGGCGCTTGCACACGTTGATATGAGCGTGACGGGCATCCCGACGGTACTGGGTTTGGGTATCCTCGGTACCACCATTCCACTGACACCAGAATACAGTCTGACGGCTGCACACGTGGCCACCACGGCTGTCCAGCGTGTGAAGGCTTATCATCCCTATTGTGATGTTGCTATTATCTACCACAAAAATAGCCCTGAAACGCTGGCGAAATTCCGCACAAGCAAAGTGGGCGAGCCCATTAAGATGTACGGTTACAGCTTTATTTCTGCCATGCCGGTGGAATCGAGCGGCGTTAATTTAGCGCGCACCGCTATCACCAATAAATGGAATAAAAAACCGTGCATGGCAATGGCATCAAATGCTGGAGTAGTGCAGGGAATGTCAGGCGGCGCAGTATATAATGCTGACCAGACTATTGGTGGTGTGATTGTGGGTTATAGCCATGAAATATCCAATGTGCGTAGTAAGAAAGTGATCCTGAAAGATGTGTCACTGTATATTCCGTACGGCGATTTCAGACATTGGCTGGAACAAAATATTGGCCAGACGACCTTATCGGCGCCTGACCACGCGTGATTAAAGGAACGGACGCGTATCGCCTACCCCTTCACGCACCACGATCGGTGAATCGCTGGTGAGATCGATAACAGTGGTTGGCTGTTGCCCCAGGGTACCGCCATCAATAATCAGATCCACCAGCTTACCGATGCTGTACTGAATCTCTTCAGGGTCGGATTCGGTAAAGTCATTGCCTGGCAACATCAGTGAAGTCGACATCATCGGCTCATTCAGACGCTCCAGCAGCGCCAAGGCTACCGGATTGGACGGCACGCGAAGACCAATGGTTTTGCGTTTATCATTCATCAAACGACGTGGCACTTCTTTGGTCGCTTTGAGAATGAAGGTGTAGTTACCTGGCGTATTGTTTTTCAGAATACGAAACGCGGTGTTATCCACCTGCGAATAGGTCGACAACTCAGACAGATCACGACACATCAAAGTAAAGTTGTGATTACCGTCCAACTGACGAATGCGGCAGATACGCTCCATGGCATTCTTCTCTTCCAGTCGGCAACCTAACGCGTAACCCGAATCAGTGGGATAGACGATAACGGACCCTTTATTCAGATAATCAACCGCCTGATTAATCAAGCGTGGCTGCGGATTGTCGGGATGAATGTGAAAAAGTTGACTCATAAAAACCTCATATCACCTGTCAGCAACAGCCACTGCGGGCGCCAGCTCAGGAAAGCGTTCCCAAATGGGTTCAACACCACCCGGCAACCACAATTTGCGCCCCAGTTCTATCCACGGACAAGGTAAGTGAAAATCTGACCCCTGCGATGCCGCCAGCTTATTATCGCGCGCATATGTCGCGAGCTGGGTGCGTTCGTTGGGTGCCTGCTGACACTGCGCGACTTCCATTGCATCCCCACCCGCTTCTGCGAAATGGGCAATCAGCCTTTTTAGCCATTTGGCAGACAAGCCATAACGACCTGGATGTGCGAGTACGGCAACGCCGCCAGAATGATGAATGGCATCAATAGCTTGTTTAATTGTACACCATTGCGGTGGCACGTAGCCGGTTTTCCCACGCGCAAGATAACTCTTAAACACCTGCGCCATATTGTTCGCTTTGCCGATCTCAACCAGGTAACGCGCAAAATGGCCCCGGGTAATCACCCCGCCCTGTGCCAGACGCTGTGCGCCGGCCAGCGCATCAGGGATACGCGCCCGCTCCAGCCGCTCAGCAATCTGCAGCGCGCGATCCACACGGCATTGATGCTGTTGGGTAAGAAATTCGCTGAGTACCGGGTGCTGGCAATCGATGTTCAAACCCACAATATGAATTTCGTGGTTCTCCCACAGCGTCGATGCTTCTAACCCCGCCAGGACACGAATGGGCAGATCGTGTTGCAGCACGGCGTCTTGTGCTTCCGCCACACCGGCAACCGTGTCGTGATCGGTAATCGCGAGCACGCCAACCTTCATCTCGACGGCACGCTGCACCAGCGCAGTGGGTGTCAGTAAACCATCAGATGCTTGTGTATGGCTGTGTAAATCATAAAGAGGAAAACGGGCGATGTCCGACAAGGTCACTCCAGCAACTGCATAAACCGGCGGGCATGATAACGATTTTGACCGTGACTGAAAAAGGGTATTGACATTTTTCGCCTGAACCAGTTAACTAGTACACAAGTTCACACGTAACGGGTATTTAATCATGGCATTTTTCGGTACGCATGCAAAAGGTTGGTGGCGCGATGATCCCTTGAACGGGCGACGTCGTCGTGCACAATTTGCGTAACCGCTGTGCAGATACCTGAGCCCGCCACCGAGCGGGCTTTTTTTTGAGCGAAATTCAGAGAATCCAATAATGGCTAATGCGAAACCTACAGTGAAGTTGATTACCGGTACCGCGCCCTACCGCGAAGATCCGGCCGCAGTGTTCCATCAAATTTGCGGCGCACGTCCAGCAACGTTGCTGCTCGAATCCGCTGATATCGACAGCAAACAGAATCTGAAAAGCTTGCTGATTGTCGACAGTGCCCTGCGCATCAGTGCAATGGGCAATGTCGTCACGCTGCAGGCCCTGTCCGAAAACGGTCGCGCCATCCTGCCGCTGCTGGATGAAGCACTGCCAGCCGACGTGCGAATTGAAGCGCGCCCAGATGGACGCGAGCTGCACTTCCCGCAACCGCAGGGTTTGCATGATGAAGATTCGCGCCTGAAAGCGTTGTCAGTGTTTGATGCACTCCGCCTGATTCCGCAGCTGGTGAATAGCCCGGCTGAAGAGCGCGAAGCGATGTTCCTGGGTGGTCTGTTCGCTTACGATCTGGTCGCGGGCTTCGAAGACCTGCCTGCATTACGTAATGAACAGAGCTGCCCAGACTACTGCTTCTATCTGGCCGAAACTTTACTGGTGATTGACCACCAGACGCGCAGCGCCCGCTTACAGGCAAGCCTGTTTAGCCCGTCAACCAGTGAATTCCAGCGTCTGCAAAGCCGTATCGAGCAGCTGCGTGGTCAAATGGCGCAACCTGCCACCGCGTTGCCGGTGCAACCCGTTGAGCACATGACGCTGAGCACGAACCAAAGCGACGAAGAGTACTGCAGCGTTGTGCGTGAGATGCAGGAAGCGATTCGCATCGGTGAAATTTTCCAGGTGGTGCCTTCGCGTCGCTTCTCACTGCCGTGCCCTTCACCACTGGCGGCTTATGACACGCTGAAGCACAGTAACCCCAGCCCATACATGTTCTTTATGCAGGATAAGGATTTTGCGCTGTTTGGTGCTTCACCCGAAAGCTCACTGAAATATGACGCCACCTCGCGTCAGATTGAGATCTACCCGATTGCGGGCACGCGTCCACGCGGACGTCATGCTGATGGCTCGCTGGATCGTGACCTCGACAGCCGTATCGAGCTGGAAATGCGCACCGACCATAAAGAGCTGGCTGAACACCTGATGCTGGTGGACCTTGCCCGTAACGATCTGGCGCGCATCTGTGTACCGGGCAGCCGCTATGTCGCTGACCTGACGAAAGTAGACCGCTACTCGTTTGTGATGCATCTGGTCTCTCGTGTCGTCGGCTCGCTGCGTAACGACCTTGATGTCCTGCACGCCTACCGGGCCTGCATGAATATGGGCACCTTGAGCGGTGCACCGAAGGTACGCGCCATGCAATTGATCGCAGAGAAAGAAGGCACGCGTCGCGGCAGCTACGGCGGTGCAGTGGGTTACTTCACGGCACACGGCGACCTCGACACCTGCATCGTGATTCGCTCCGCGTGGGTGGAAGACGGTGTAGCAACCGTGCAGGCCGGTGCCGGCGTGGTGCTGGACTCACAACCTCAAGCCGAAGCGGATGAAAGCCGCAACAAAGCGCGCGCGGTATTGCGTGCCATCGCCACTGCCCATCATTGCAAGGAGATTTTCTGATGGCCGACATCCTGCTGCTCGATAATATCGACTCCTTTACTTACAACCTCGTTGATCAGCTGCGCACCTTTGGCCACAACGTGGTGATCTACCGTAATAACGTACCGGCTGAAGTGCTGATTGAGCGCCTGCAGCAGATGGAGAATCCGGTGTTGATGCTGTCGCCGGGCCCGGGTGCACCGAAGGATGCCGGTTGCATGCCGGCGCTGTTACAAGCGCTGCGTGGACGTCTGCCGATCATCGGTATTTGCCTCGGCCATCAGGCGATTGTCGAAGCTTACGGCGGCCATGTTGGCCAGGCAGGCGAGATCCTGCACGGTAAAGCCTCTTCGATTAATCACGATGGCGAAGCGATGTTCACCGGCCTGAGCAATCCGTTGCCTGTTGCGCGTTACCACTCGCTGGTGGGCAGCAACACCCCTGCCGAATTAACCGTGAACGCCAGCTACAACGGCATGGTGATGGCCGTGCGCCACGATGCTGACCGTGTATGTGGCTTCCAGTTCCACCCCGAATCCATTCTCACCACCCAGGGTGCGCGTCTGTTAGAGCAAACGCTGGCCTGGGCGCTGGCGAAATAATAGGGAGATTATGATGCAAACTATTCTGGAAAAACTGTATCAGGCAGAGACCCTGAGCCAGGCTGAAAGTCACCAGCTGTTCAGCGCCATTATTAAAGGCCAGCTTGAACCGACCCAACTCGCCGCCGCGCTGATCGCCATGAAAGTCCGTGGCGAGCGTCCGGAAGAGATCGCCGGTGCGGCCACGGCCCTGTTAGAAGACGCGAAACCGTTCCCGCGTCCCGACTACACCTTTGCGGATATCGTCGGCACCGGCGGTGACGGCAGCAACAGCATTAACATCTCAACGGCCAGTGCCTTTGTCGCCGCCACCTGCGGTTTGAAAGTGGCTAAACATGGCAACCGCAGCGTTTCCAGCAAATCGGGATCTTCCGACCTGCTGGCGGCGTTCGGTATTGACCTGGATATGTCCGCGGAGAAAGCACGCAAGGCGCTGGACGACCTCAACGTTTGCTTCCTGTTTGCACCGCAGTATCACACTGGTTTCCGCCACGCGATGCCGGTTCGCCAGCAGTTGAAAACCCGCACACTGTTCAATGTGTTGGGGCCGCTGATCAACCCCGCTCGCCCACCACTGGCGGTGATTGGGGTGTACAGCCCGGAGCTGGTGTTACCGATTGCACAAACCCTTAAGGTGTTGGGATATCAGCGTGCTGCCGTGGTACATGGTGGCGGCATGGACGAAGTGGCGCTGCACAGCCCAACGCAGGTTGCTGAGCTGCGCGACGGTGAAATTACCGGTTATCAGCTAACGCCGGAAGACTTTGGTTTCAGCTTCCATGATAAAGAAGCGCTGGCAGGCGGCACGCCGGAAGAAAACCGTGACATTCTGGCGCGTTTACTCCAGGGTAAAGGCCAGCCGGCACATGAGCAGGCCGTTGCGGTCAACGTCGCAATGTTGCTGAAAGTATTCGGAAATGAAGATTTGCGTGACAATGCGCAGCGTGCCATCACTGCAATTCGCAGCGGACAGGCTTACGAACGCGTTGTTGCTCTGGCAGCGAGAGGATGAGATGAGCATTAAGGGCACTGTTTTAGAGAAAATTGTTCAGGACAAAGCCGTTTGGGTAGAAGCACGTAAGGCGCAGCAGCCACTGGCCACCTTCCAGAGCAGCTTGCAGCCGGCGGGACGTCACTTTTACGATGCCTTGCGTGGCACACGCACAGTATTCATCCTTGAATGCAAAAAGGCGTCTCCGTCAAAGGGTCTGATTCGCGAAGATTTTGATCCTGCAACCATTGCCGGCGTGTATCGCCATTATGCCTCCGCCGTTTCTGTGTTAACGGATGAAAAATATTTCCAGGGCGACTTTGAGTTCCTGCCGATTGTCAGTGCGGCGATTACGCAACCGGTGCTGTGCAAAGACTTTATCATCGATCCTTACCAGATTTACCTCGCTCGCCATTATCAGGCTGACGCCATCCTACTGATGCTGTCGGTGCTGGATGATGAGCAGTATCAGCAACTCGCGGCCGTCGCCCACAGCCTGAAGATGGGCGTGCTGACAGAAGTGAGTAATGAAGAAGAGCTGGAGCGCGCTATTGCGCTGGAAGCGAAAGTGGTGGGCATCAATAACCGCGATCTGCGTGATTTGTCTATCGACCTGAATCGCACCCGCCAACTGGCACCGCGCTTGGGCCACGGCGTGACGGTGATTAGCGAGTCCGGTATTCACAACTACGCCCAGGTGC
The DNA here is from genome assembly GCF_001485335.1 of Type-D symbiont of Plautia stali. NCBI lineage: Bacteria > Pseudomonadati > Pseudomonadota > Gammaproteobacteria > Enterobacterales > Enterobacteriaceae > Type-D symbiont of Plautia stali. The sequence continues at coordinate 65,391 of NZ_BBOC01000012.1, forward strand.
GTGAGCTGAGCCACTTCGCCAATGGCTTCTTGATTGGTTCTGCACTGATGGAAGAAGCCGATCTGAACGCTGGCGTACGCCGTGTTCTGATGGGTGACAACAAAGTGTGCGGTCTGACCCGCCCTGAAGATGCGCGCAGTGCGCACGAAGCCGGTGCCATCTATGGTGGCGTGATCTTTGCTGAAGGTTCGCCGCGCAAAGTCACTGCCACACAAGCACAAACTCTGATTGCGGCTGCGCCCCTGAAGTACGTTGGCGTATTCCGCAATAACAGCATCAGTGACATTGTCTCTCAGGCGACGTCACTGCATCTTGCTGCCGTGCAACTTCACGGTGATGAAGATCAAGCGTTTGTCGCAGAGTTGCGCAGCGCACTGCCTGAAGAGGTGAAAATTTGGAAGGCGCTGAGCATCAGCAACAGCCTTCCAGCACGCGATTGGCCGCACGTTGATCGTTACGTGTTTGATAATGGCCAAGGCGGTACCGGACAACGTTTTGACTGGTCATTGCTGCAGGGTGAAGACATGAGCAATGTGCTGCTGGCAGGTGGGTTAAGTGCCGACAACTGCGTTGAAGCCGCACAACTCGGCTGCGCCGGTCTGGACTTCAACTCCGGCGTTGAATCCGCGCCAGGCATCAAAGATGCCAGTAAAGTCGCGGCGGTTTTCCGCACGCTGCGCGCCTATTAATTTCGCGAGTCCGCCTTTGCGCGGACCGAATAAGGAAGATGAAAAGATGACCACGTTATTGAATCCCTATTTTGGCGAGTTTGGCGGTCAATATGTTCCGCAAATTCTGATGCCAGCTCTGCGTCAGTTAGAAAATGCATTTGTGGAAGCCCAGCGCGATCCTGAGTTCCAGGCGGAATTCACCGACCTGCTGAAAAACTACGCCGGTCGTCCGACCGCACTGACCTTGTGCAGTAACCTGACCAAAGGCACCAAAACCCGCCTCTACCTCAAGCGAGAAGACTTACTGCACGGCGGTGCGCACAAGACCAACCAGGTATTGGGTCAGGCGCTGCTCGCTAAGCGTATGGGCAAGAATGAGATCATTGCTGAGACGGGCGCTGGCCAGCACGGTGTCGCTTCTGCACTGGCGTGCGCCCTGCTGGGCATGAAGTGCCGTATTTATATGGGTGCAAAAGACGTTGAGCGCCAGTCACCGAACGTGTTCCGTATGCGCCTGATGGGTGCGGAAGTGATCCCGGTGCACAGTGGCTCCGCGACGCTGAAGGATGCCTGTAACGAAGCACTGCGTGACTGGTCTGGCAGTTATGAAACGGCGCACTACATGCTTGGCACGGCGGCAGGTCCGCACCCCTTCCCAACCATCGTGCGCGAATTCCAACGCATGATTGGTGAGGAAACCAAAGCACAGATTCTTGAGCGCGAAGGACGTTTACCTGACGCCGTGCTGGCCTGTGTCGGCGGCGGTTCAAATGCTATCGGCATGTTTGCCGACTTTATCGATGAAACCAGCGTTGGCTTGATCGGCGTTGAACCGGCAGGTCACGGTATCGAAACGGGTGAACACGGTGCACCATTGAAACACGGTCGCGTGGGCATCTACTTCGGAATGAAAGCCCCGATGATGCAAACGGAAGAGGGACAGATTGAGGAGTCTTACTCGATTTCTGCTGGTCTTGATTTCCCTTCAGTGGGGCCGCAGCACGCACATCTGAACAGCATTGGTCGTGCTGAGTACGTGTCGATTACCGATGACGAAGCGCTGTCTGCTTTTAAAGAACTGTGCCGCGCTGAAGGGATCATTCCCGCGCTGGAGTCCTCACACGCACTGGCACACGCCCTGAAAATGATCCGCGAAAACCCTGATAAAGAGCAGTTGCTGGTGGTTAACCTGTCAGGCCGCGGCGACAAAGACATCTTCACCGTTCACGATATTTTGAAAGCTAAGGGAGAGATCTGATGGAGCGTTATAATCAGCTGTTTCAACGCCTGTCGGCGAAAAAAGAAGGGGCATTTGTACCTTTCGTCACGATCGGTGATCCCTCTCCGGAATTGTCGCTGAAAATTATTGATACCTTGGTTGAAGGCGGTGCAGATGCGTTAGAACTGGGTATTCCGTTCTCCGACCCGTTGGCTGACGGCCCTACCATTCAAAGCGCGACCTTACGTGCATTCGCCTCTGGCACCACCGTCGCGCAATGCTTCGAGATTCTGGCCGCTGTACGCCAGAAATACCCTGAGCTACCGATTGGTTTGCTGATGTATGCCAACCTGGTGTTTAGCAAAGGCATCGACAACTTCTATGCGCAATGTGAAGCAGTGGGCGTCGATTCTGTTTTAGTTGCCGATGTACCGATCGAAGAGTCCGCCCCGTTCCGTCAGGCGGCGATGCGTCATAACGTCGCACCGATCTTCATCTGCCCGCCAAACGCGGATGATGACTTGCTGCGTGAGATTGCCTCACACGGCCGTGGTTACACTTACCTGCTGTCACGTGCTGGTGTAACAGGGGCTGAGAATCGCGCCAGCCAGCCACTGCATCACCTGATCGCGAAATTGAGCGAATACCATGCAGCCCCGCCGTTGCAGGGCTTTGGTATCTCAGAAGCGAGCCAGGTCAAAGAAGCGATTGCCGCAGGCGCAGCGGGTGCGATTTCCGGTTCTGCTATCGTCAAAATCATCGAACGCAACCAGAACGATCCTACGACGCTGCTTGCAGAACTGAAAGCCTTTGTCAGCAATCTGAAAGCCGGCACTCGCTAAGCTTTATAGGCCTTGTCAGCATTCGCAGATAAGGCCTTTCTCCACACTCCCCCTTCGTTACGTTTTTTAAACTTTTTCACACTCCGCGATTTGCTGATTCGTCCAGGTCAGACCACAATTAATTGCACCGTCTCGTTGCGGTGAAACACCATCTAAGACAGGGAGATAACCAATGAATTTTTTCAAAGTCGTTGCAGGATTTTTGATGGCTGCAGTTATGGCGCTGACACTCAGCGCTTGTGCGCCAACCGCTACACAGGAAGGGACCGGGGGTTACATTGATGACACGGTGATTACCACCAAAGTCAAAGCCCAGTTGCTGAATGACGATTCCCTGAAATCGACAGAGATCAACGTCGAAACCTTTAAGGGCAAAGTGCAGTTGAGTGGTTTTGTTAGCTCACCGCAGATGGCGAACCGTGCAGTGACGGTGACCCGCAGCGTGCAAGGGGTAAAATCTGTCGTCAACAATATGCAGATTAAGTAACCGTTAAGTGATGAACACACGGGCGGCCCTTGGGTCGCCCGTTTTGCTTCTGACACAGTTTAGAAGCGGTAACCGACACCAAAGAAGAACACCCACGGATCGATACGCGTATTGATGTTCTGCTGCTCACCATTGGCTTTGAACTTCACCTCGGTATCAATATCCATGTACCACAGTGAGGCGTTCAGCATCCAGTCGCGGTTGATTTGATAATCCATCCCCACCTGACCGGCGATACCCCATGAGTCTTTAACGCTTAAGTCGCTTAAGCCTAAATCCTGGCCGGTCTGATTGAATTTGGCATCGTAGAAGGTGGTGTAGTTGATACCGACGCCCACGTAAGGACGCACCTGGCTTTTACTGTCAAAGAAGTAATACTGTGCCATCAGCGTAGGCGGCAACTGACGCACGGTCGCCAGGTTACCGGTTGCCCCTAATCCCACCTTATGGCGGAACGGTGTAGCAGCCAGCAGCTCTACGCCGATGTTGTCTGTCGCCATATAGGTGAAGGTTAAGCCAAGCTGTGTATCGTTGCTGACGTTAAAGCCGCCCATACCCAGCACATTATCAGAGCCTTCGGTTGGACGGACGGTCGCGCTACCGGCGCGCATAAAGAAATCACCCGCTTCATGAGCCAGTGCCAGTTGAGGAATTGCCAGTGCCATCAGCAGCGCGCATTTTGCCAGTTTCATTTTCACTCCTTTGCCGAAAAGTTGGGTCTTAATGGGTTTGCGGCACAAGATCTAACCCTTTTTCAGTAAAAGATCATCTGTATCAATTCAAATTAATCACTTAAAAAACAATGAATTGATTCAGATCAATTTTGGCTTTGCGCGAGAATTAAAAAACCTGAGATTGCCGCCTGACACCGCCTTTTCCCATGCAGGTGCATTCAGGGCTTTCCCGACTTTTTCACCCTTCTTTACCTGTAATGACAGAAAGTTATGGGTTTGCGGGTGCCAGCCTGCCTGTAGAACATGTACAATCGCCAGGTTAATTAACCCGGTTCCATCAAGGAGAGTACATGTCTATCACGGCAAGCTCGTTATACCGTGACACAGGAAATTTTCTGCGCCATCAGCTGGTTACTATTGTGCTGATGGCATTGCTGACGTCATTTATTACGGTGATTGTCGGTCATGCATTAACGCCAGGTGAAGATCAGTTATCGCTGCTCAGCCAAGCCGATGACAGCGCAACCTCACTGTTTGAGCTGGTGCAGAATATGTCGCCGGATCAACAGCGCATCCTGCTGCGCGCTTCCGCTGCTGGCACCTTTGCCGCCCTGATTGGCAATACCCTGCTGCTCGGTGGCATGTTGTGCCTGATCCCGTTGGTCTCTAACGGCCAGCGTGTCAGCGCCCTGCGTGCCATTGGCGCCTCAGCCCCCCTGCTGCCGAAGCTGCTGCTGCAGACCTTCCTCATTACGTTGCTGGTGCAAATCGGCTTTATGGTACTCATGGTGCCGGGCGTGATTTTGGCGATTTTGCTCTCACTGGCGCCAGTCATGCTGGTGAGTGAGAAAATGGGTGTCATCGGTGCCATGCGCGCCAGCATGAAGCTGGCGTGGAAAAACATGAAAGTCATCGCCCCCGCCATCGTGTTGTGGTTATTGGCTAAAATTGTGTTGATGTTCCTGGTCTCGTCACTCACCGTATTGCCGGTCAATATCGCTTCGGTGGTGATGAATGCGCTGGGTAACCTGGTGTCAGCCATTCTGATTATTTATTTGTATCGACTGTATATGTTGTTACGTTAACCACTCTGGCGCTCCCCGGAGCGCCTTAGCTGAACGATCCCGTCCTCACTGGAAACACTATGAAGCAGTTACTCGATTTTCTTCCCTTGGTGGTTTTCTTTATCTTCTACAAGCTGTACGACATCTTTGTCGCCTCTGGTGCATTGATCGTCGCCACTGGTCTTGCCTTAGTCGTGAGCTGGGTGCTGTACCGTAAGCTGGAAAAAATGACCATCTTCACCTTTGTGCTGGTGGCGGTTTTTGGTACGTTGACACTGGTGTTCCACAACGATGAATTCATCAAATGGAAAGTCACCGTGATCTACTCCCTGTTTGCGCTGGCATTGCTGTATAGCCAGTGGTTTATGAAGCAGCCACTGATTCAAACCATGCTGGGTAAAGAGCTACAGCTGCCAGGCGCAGTATGGCGTCGGCTGAATGTGGCATGGGCGATCTTTTTCCTCGCCTGCGGTGTGGTAAATATCTACGTAGCATTTTGGTTATCACAAGAGTTTTGGGTTAACTTTAAAGTGTTCGGTCTGACCGGCCTGACCCTACTGTTTACTCTGTTAAGCGGCGTGTACATCTGGCGACAGATGCCGCAACAAGAACAAAAATAAGCCATCCTGCCCGACACTGTCGGGCTTCTCTTCACCTGCAGAAGAATTGAGCAATGGACGAAAAACATAAATTGCCGCAAGGCGAGATGGTGTCGCGCACCCTGGCGATGCCAGCGGATACCAATGCCAATGGCGATATCTTTGGCGGCTGGTTGATGTCACAGATGGATATGGGCGGTGCCATCATGGCCAAGGAGATTGCAGAAGGCCGTGTGGTGACCGTCCGCGTTGATGGGATGTCGTTCCTAAAGCCGGTGGCTGTGGGTGATGTTGTGAGCTGCTATGCCCGCTGCATCCGCACCGGCAACAGTTCGATGACCATCAACGTCGAAGTGTGGATCAAAAAAGTGTCGTCTGAACCAATTGGTCAAACCTACTGTGCCACCGAAGCGGTATTCGTGTACGTCGCGGTTGATCACTCAGGTAAATCGCGACCGTTACCGGCGGAAAAGGCGAACCTCGCTGAATAAATGCCATTAAAAAAGCGGTCATTGACCGCTTTTTTCTTTGTCCGCTTGCGACATCATTCGATGTTTGCGCCGCCGTTGATACGGAACACGATATTCATCGTCAATCCTTTACCTGGTCGACCCGGCTGATAACGCCACTTCTTCATCGCTTGCTTCACTTCACGCTCGAACATGTTGCGCGGCTCGGCTGAGAGAATTTCCACATTATCGACGCGCCCATCACTGTCTACATCAAATTGAACGCGCACGCGGCCTTCAACGCGCAGTGCGAATGCGCGGGCCGGATAGGCAGGCTTACTGACATTCATCGCTTTCGGGCCGTCAGAGACTGTTTGTGTCGGCGCAGGGTTGGCTTTCGGCGCTGTGGTCGGACGCGTCTGCGTCGTCGGAATATCCTGCTTGACCGGATTCTCCTGCGGTTTCACTTCTTTGCGCGGCTTCGGCTCGACCTTCTTCTCTACCTTTGGTTTCGGTTTAGGTTTTGGCTTCGGCTCAGGCTTGGGAATCGGCACCGGTTCCACTTTCGGCGGTTCTGGCGCGACTTCAGGTTCCGGCTCAGGCTCCGGTGGTGGCGGAGTGACCACGGCCGGTGCGGGCTCCGGCTGCACTTCGGGCGCCACCATGGTCACGCTGATCGGCTGGGATGCTTTCGGAACCTCAATGGTCTGATGAAACGATGCATAAAGAATGCCCGCGATAACCGAACCGTGAAGAACCACGGATAAAATCATAGCCACGGGGGTACGAGCAGGAAGAGGCGTAGTCAACGTCGTCATATCAGTCATATTCATTGAGTGAAGGGCAGATTTTAAATGCAAATAGCAATCAGTTTCAATAAGCGATGTGCAACCGATGACCAGAAAGTCTTTTTTTAACCCAAATGGCGCTCTGAGCCCGTGTCATTATCTTTCATTTGCACTCTGATTAACGATCACTTAACGTGTCTCGCAATTTCGGCAAGTCTAACGGGAGTACCCCATCGTGCTTTACGTCATTTATGCGGAAGATACCGCAGATTCACTGGAAAAACGCAATTCCGTACGCCCTGCGCATCTCGCGCGCTTGCAGTTACTGCAGGATGAAGGTCGTCTGATCGCCGCGGGTCCTATGCCTGCTGTCGACAGCAACGATCCCGGTCCTGCTGGTTTTACCGGATCAGTGATTATTGCTGAGTTTTCGTCTCTGGAAACGGCGCAATCCTGGGCCAATGACGACCCTTACATTGCCGCTGGCGTGTACGAGAAAGTGGCCGTCAAACCGTTCAAACGCGTATTCTAAAAGATGTGGCAGTCAGTTTTACTGTTGATCGCCGTGTTTGCGCTGATTGGCAGAGCAGTGTGGGTCTGGCGTCGACAGGGTTGGCGCCAGGCAAGGCAGCACATCGTTATGCTGGTGGTGCTGGCCGCAGCGCTGCAGATTGTTAACGTATCCCTGGTGTTACGCGGCGCTTAATGGCCGCGTAAGCCTTTCACATATTCTGGTTGATGAACAGAATAGAGCGGCGATGTTCCTGCGCCACCTGATGACGGATGGTATGGATACGTTTGTAGCGACGTGACTGCCCTTCCAGCCAGCGAGCACGACGGCGGTGTACCTGACGTAACATTCTCCAGCGCGCCACTTCATTTCTGCTTCGTTTCATCACATCCTCTCAGACAGGCTAAACTCGCCGGGCATTATAAAGATTTGATTGAAAATGCCAAATCGAAAGCTTCATTGAACTGTCATTCACGATTAAAGGTTTCACTACTGCGGATCAGCACGTAAACTTTGCTCATCAAAGCGCGAACGGGATGTCCACTTAATGACCACTTTTTATACCCTTCTCAGTTGGTTGCTGCTGTTTGGCTACTGGTTGCTGATTGCGGGTGTCACACTGCGTATTCTGATGAAACGCCGTGCCGTGACCTCTGCAATGGCCTGGTTGCTGATCATCTACATTCTGCCGCTGGTGGGTATCATCGCGTATCTGTCTTTTGGTGAGTTACACCTCGGCAAACGCCGGGCGGAACGCGCGCGCACCATGTGGCCTTCCACCGCCAAATGGCTTAACGACCTCAAACAATGTCGCCATATCTTTGCTACAGAGCACAGTGATGTTGCACGCTCGCTGTTTGATCTGTGCCGCCATCGGCAAGGCATTGCGGGCGTAAAAGGCAACCAGCTGCAACTCCTGACCAGTTCAGATGACGTGATGCACGCCCTGATCCGCGACATCCAGCTGGCACGTCATAATATCGAGATGGTGTTTTATATCTGGCAACCAGGTGGCCTGGCAGATGAGGTGGCCGAATCACTGATGGCCGCCTCGCGTCGTGGGGTACATTGTCGCCTGATGCTGGATTCCGCCGGCAGTGTGGCCTTCTTCCGCAGTCCGTGGGCCAATATGATGCGTAATGCAGGCATTGATGTTGTCGAGGCCTTACAGGTTAGCTTGCTGCGTGTCTTCTTGCGTCGTATGGACTTACGTCAACATCGCAAAGTGGTATTGATCGATAACTACATCGCCTACACCGGTAGCATGAATCTGGTCGACCCGCGCTTCTTTAAACAGGATGCGGGCGTGGGCCAATGGATTGATCTGATGGCCCGCATGGAAGGCCCTGTCGCCACCACCATGGGGATTGTTTACGCCTGTGACTGGGAGATCGAAACCGGCAAGCGCATTCTGCCCCCGGCTCCTGATGCCAACATCATGCCGTTTGAACAGGAAAGCGGTCATATCATTCAGGTTATCGCTTCTGGCCCCGGTTTCCCTGAAGACATGATTCATCAGGCGTTGCTGACAGCGGTCTATTCCGCGCGTGAGCAGCTGATTATGACCACGCCCTACTTCGTGCCGAGCGACGACCTGCTGCATGCCATTTGCACCGCTGCGCTGCGAGGGGTTGAAGTCAGCATTGTGGTGCCTCGCCACAACGACTCCCTGTTAGTCGGATGGGCCAGCCGCGCCTTCTTCACTGAACTGCTCGAAGCGGGCGTGAAAATTTACCAGTTCGAAGATGGTTTACTGCATACCAAGAGCGTGCTGGTTGACGGTCAGCTCAGTCTGGTCGGAACCGTTAATCTGGATATGCGCAGCCTGTGGCTCAATTTTGAAATCACCCTTGTGGTCGATGATGATGGCTTTGGCAGCGATTTGGCTACCGTCCAGGATGATTACATTGCCCGTTCACGCTTGCTGGATGGTGCGCGCTGGGCGAAACGTGCGTGGTGGCAGCGGATCGTTGAACGACTGTTTTACTTCTTTAGTCCTTTACTGTAAAACGAGCGAAAATATTACCGCCTCAGGCAAGCAGGAATGACTATGGATTTAAATAATCGCCTTACCGAAGATGAAACGCTGGAACAGGCTTACGACATTTTTCTCGAGCTGGCTGGCGATAATCTTGATCCCGCTGATATCATTCTGTTCAATCTGCAGTTTGAAGAACGCGGCGGCGCAGAGCTGTTTGATCCCGCGGAAGACTGGCAGGAACATGTCGATTTCGATCTCAACCCAGATTTCTTCGCAGAAGTGGTGATTGGTTTGGGTGAAGCAGACGGTGAACCGATTACGGATGTGTTTGCCCGCGTATTGCTGTGCCGCGAGAAAGACCACAAGCTGTGCCACATTCTGTGGCGTGAATGATCTGCAGCTGAAGATATAAATAACGCCGGGCATCTGCCCGGCGTTTTTATTTTCAGCTTAAAGCGGGTCGACCTTCAAACAGGATACCGCATGGCGGAAACTGCCCTCCAGCAACGGACGCGTTTTGGCACATTCCGGCCCGGCAATCGGACAACGCGTGCGGAACACGCAGCCCGACGGTGGATTGATTGGTGAAGGCAACTCCCCTTCCAGCAACTGGATCTGCTTATTCTTCTCCAGATCGGGATCTGGGATCGGCACCGCCGACATCAGCGCACGGGTGTACGGATGTTGCGGGTTGTTGTACACCGAGTCGTACGTGCCCAGCTCCACCGCATGGCCGAGATACATTACCAATACGCGATCGGAGATGTGCTTAACCACCGCCAAGTCGTGCGCGATAAAGATCAGGGATAATCCCATCTCTCGCTGCAACTTTTGCAGCAAGTTAACCACCTGCGCCTGAATCGACACATCCAGCGCCGATACTGGCTCATCACAGATAATCAGTTTAGGCTCCAGGATCAGTGCACGGGCAATACCAATACGCTGACACTGTCCACCGGAAAACTCGTGCGGATAACGGTTGATGAGGTTAGGCAACAGACCCACCTTCATCATCATATTCTTCACCTTATCCTTCACTTCCTGTTTAGGCATCTTCGGATAATAAGTGCGCAGTGGTTCCGCGATGATGTCACCGATGGTCATGCGTGGGTTTAGCGAGGCCAGCGGGTCCTGGAAGATCATCTGGATATCACTGCGCGCCTGACGCCACTCATCCTGACTTTGCCCCAGTAAATCGCGCCCCAGCCAGGCTACACGACCGTCAGTGGCTTTCACCAGACCGATAATGGCACGTGCCAGGGTCGATTTACCGCAACCCGACTCACCGACTACACCCAGGGTTTCACCCTCGTAAAGACGCAGGCTGACGCCATCCACTGCTTTAAGGGTTTTAGCTGGCTGCCAGAACCACTGCTTGCCGTCTTTGATCTCGAAATGCACCTTAAGATCGGCAATTTCCAGTAAGACTTTCTTCTCTTCGATGATGGTGCTCATACCAATTCCTCCACCGGTTTGAAGCAGGCACGCAGACGACCTTCAGCAAAAGGTTCAAGCGGCGGCGATTTCGCGCATACGTCCATAGCATAGGCACAGCGCGGCTGGAACGGGCAGCCCTGCGGCAAGCGCAGCAGGTTCGGCGGGTTGCCAGGAATGGTGGTCAGTGACTCCCCTTCTTCCGCATCCAGACGCGGCACGGCGCTCAGCAGGCCGATGGAATAAGGATGCGCTGGTTGATAGAACACATCGCGCGCGCGACCGTATTCCATGGTCCGACCGGCGTACATCACCAGCACTTTGTCACAGATGCCAGCAACCACACCGAGGTCGTGGGTGATCATGATGATGGCAGTATTGAATTCGCGTTTCAGCTCGTTCAGTAATGTCATGATCTGCGCCTGTACCGTCACATCCAGCGCCGTCGTGGGCTCATCCGCAATCAGCAACTTAGGACGGCACAGCAACGCCATGGCGATCATCACGCGCTGACGCATGCCGCCTGAAAACTCATGCGGGAACATCTTCATGCGTTTACGCGCTTCCGGCATTTTTACCGCATCCAGCATGCGTACTGACTCTTCAAACGCCTGGGCACTGTTCATGCCTTTATGCAGTTTGAGCACTTCCATCAGTTGCTCGCCCACGCGCATATACGGGTTAAGCGAGGTCATCGGATCCTGGAAAATCATCGCGATCTGCTCGGCACGCAGTTTGTTCAGCTTATTCTCCGGCAGGTTAAGGATCTCTTCGCCGTTAAACTTGGCCGAACCGCCAATACGGCCGTTTTTCGCCAGCAAGCCCATCAAAGCAAAAGCGGTTTGCGATTTACCCGAACCTGACTCACCGACAATGCCCAGGGTTTCCCCTGCGCGCAGTGAGAAGTTAAGATCGTTGACTGCGGTCACATCGCCATCGTGCGTGCCAAAGGTCACACGCAGGTCTTTGACGTCCAGCAACAGGTTACTGTTTCCCGCACGCGCAGCCATGGCTGGCTGAAATTCATGAATAGTCATCGGGAAACTCCTTAACGATCTTTCGGGTCGAGGGCATCACGCAGACCATCGCCGATAAAGTTAAAACAGAACAGCGTAACCACAAGGAAACCCGCCGGGAACATCAGCAACCATGGCGAGACTTCCATGGAGTTGGCGCCATCACTCAGTAACGCGCCCCAGCTGCTCAGGGGTTCTTGCGTACCCAACCCCAGGAAGCTGAGGAAGGATTCAAACAGAATCATGCTCGGTACCAGCAGCGAGGCATATACCACCACCACGCCTAACACGTTCGGCACAATATGACGCAGCACAATATTAAAGGTAGAAACTCCACCCACTTGCGCCGCTTCAATAAACTCTTTGCGCTTTAGGCCCAGTGTTTGTCCGCGCACAATACGCGCCATATCCAGCCACGACACCATGCCGATGGCGACGAAGATCAGCAGGATATTACGGCCAAAGAAGGTCACCAGCAGGATCACGAAGAACATAAACGGGAAGGAGTTGAGGATTTCCAGGATACGCATCATCACGGAGTCGATCTTGCCCCCGAGATAACCCGCCAGCGAACCGTAGAGCGTGCCGACCAGCACCGCAATCAGCGCGGAGGCAATCCCTACCATCAGTGAGATACGTCCGCCAATCGCCACACGCACCAGCAGGTCGCGTCCTGAAGAATCCGTGCCAAACCAATGGCCAGATACCGTATCCGGAGCAGCGGACATCATGCCCCAGTCGGTGTCATCATATTTGAACTGTGACAATACCGGTGCAAAGACCACAAACAGCGTGATCACCAACAGCACCAGCAAACTGATCAGCGCGGCGCGGTTATGGATGAAGCGACGACGCGCATCCTGCCACAGGCTGCGCCCTTCGACTTCCAGTTTTTCACTGAAGGCATCCAGAGCTTCGCTGTTTTTCTTACTTAACATCATGGGCGAACTCCACCATCAGTAACGGATTTTTGGATCGATCACGGCGTACAGCACATCAACGATCGCATTAAACAGAATGGTCAGCACACCGACCAAAATGGTCAGACTCATCACCAGCGAGTAGTCACGGTTTAACGCGCCGTTAACGAACAGCTGGCCAATGCCCGGCAGACCATAAATGGATTCGATCACCATCGAACCGGTGATGATGCCGACAAATGCCGGTCCCATATAGGACAGCACAGGGAGCATGGCGGGCTTGAGGGCGTGACGCAAAACAATACGACGCAGCGGCAGCCCTTTGGCGCGCGCGGTGCGGATAAAGTTAGAGTGCATCACTTCAATCATCGAGCCACGCGTAATACGCGCGATGCTGGCGATGTAGGCCAGTGACAATGCCACCATCGGCAACAACATATAATTCCACTGACCGCCGTTCCAGCCGCCGCCGGGCAACCAGCGCAGGGTGATGGCGAAGACCAACACCAGCAACGGCGCGACGACAAAGCTGGGTATCACCACGCCCGTCATGGCCACCCCCATCACCGCATAGTCCCACAGGCTATTCTGCTTGAGCGCGGCAATCACGCCAGCGGTTACCCCCAGCACCACCGCCAGGAAAAACGCGGCCAGGCCCAGTTTGGCTGAAACCGGGAAGGCATGGCCGACCAAATAGTTGACTGAGTAGTCTTTGTATTTAAACGATGGGCCAAAATCGCCATGTGCCAGCTGTACCAGATAACTGACATACTGCTTACCAATGGGATCGTTGAGATGATATTTGGCTTCGATATTCGCCATCACTTCAGGCGACAGCGTACGCTCGCCGGTAAACGGACTGCCGGGTGCCAGTCGCATCATAAAGAAGGAGATGGTGATCAAGATAAAGAGCGTCGGGATCGCTTCCAGAAGCCGACGCAGGATGAATTTTAACATTGCCGTACCTACCAGGCTGTTGCTTCACAAAGTCAAAAAGGCGGTGCCGCAGCACCGCCACTGTCGATAGCCTGAGTGCTATTAATGTTTAATGATATACAGGTTTTTATCGAGGGTTTTATCCAGCGGATCGTTGCCGGTGTAACCACCCACATACGGTTTCACCAGACGCGCGTTCACGTAGTAGTAAACAGGCACGATGGTGCTGTCTTTATCCAGGATCTGCTCAGCTTTCTGGTAATCCGCAACACGGGCTTTATCGTCTACCGCTTTCACCGCATCGTGGATCACTTTATCGAAGTCTGCGCTCTTATAATGTGAGGTGTTACTGCTGCTGTCAGACAGCATGATGTTCAGGAACGACGTCGGTTCGTTATAGTCTGCGCACCAGGCGGCACGGGACACATCGAAGTTGCCCTGATGACGGGTGTCCAGGAAGGTCTTCCACTCCT